>JBGVLG010000053.1:0-1895 GCA_045124155.1 Anaeroplasma sp. | reverse complement strand
TAAATACCTTTAATTTTCATTGATACAGATTGTGATTTGATTGTGAAATCAATTTCATTTGAGTTGAACATATCTAATAAAACTAATAAATCTGATTTTTCAACATCTGTTACGATTTCTCCAACTTCATTTAACATACCTTTTTCAGTTAAAGTTGTAGTTGTTTTAGTGTTTTTAGTTAATTTTGCCATGTGAATCTCTCCCTTATTCTTGATTACTTTTATATTATATCATATAAACGATATAAGTCAATATGTTTTAAAATATTTTTTATTTTATATCATATCTCTATCGCTTATACTTATATTATATCATATACACTTTCAAAGTCAACTGTTTTTTTACTTTTTTAAAAACCAAAATCGTCCTCATATAAAATACTATAAACTCTTTCAGTATCCTTTGAGCCTTGTAAATAACCATCTTCATAAGCTGTGATAATTAATGTTTTAATCTTTTCAAATTGTTCCCTATTCATAGTATCAACATTGTACATAATTTGATAAATTTCTTCTACATATTGTCTTTGTTTTTCATTTGGAATTTCACACATTTTCATCATTCTCCTTATACTATAATTAAAATGCCTGTAGAACATAAAACAGACAATGAACCTAAAGTTATAAACATTCCTCCGACATACAATAAAACAAAGTCGAATGTATCAGCACCGCACTTAATAATGTCTATCATTTGTGAAATGAATGTAAATAATCCAATGGTAATCAATATTACACCAAATAAACATCCAATGAGTGCTGTAGCACTAATAGTAAACATATATACTACCTCCTAATTAAATAACTCTCCAATCAACACGAGTATAGCCATACATAACATAAAAGAACCTAGTGTGAATACCGCAAATTTCCAAAATGCAATAACAAATAGCAATACTGTGACAACCGTTACATAATCAATAAATCTATTCTTCATTCATTTCATCTCCTTTACAATACTTATTATATCACATATTATATAATATAATCTAGGGTTTTTATTAAAAAAGATAGTTTTACAACTATCATTTCTTAATATTTTCTACGTAGGTAATCAATCCAATTCCCATGAAACATACTAATAAAATCGCTAAAGGGATTGATACAGGAGCTAATACAATCCACCATGACCATGTAACAACACCTGTTAATTTAAGTACGACAAATACAATAGCTAATACTTCTAATACACCGAATCGCAATCCTTGTTTGCTTTCTTTTTTCATTTAATATCATCTCCTTATATCTATATTATATAAAAAAAGATAGAAAACATTCTATCTTTAGTAAAATCTGACATTAACTTTTAGACTATTTGCTAATTTTCTCAAACTATCTTCAAATGATTTAGTCGCTTCTATCTTAATTTCTTCTGTTATAATATCCTTCTTAATATCTTTAACAATCTTTTCTTCAAGCTGTATTTTCACTTCATCTGATTGTATTTTAGATAAGAATGAATAATCTGACACAATCTTTTTATTATCAGTTTCGATAGATAAAACTTCGAATTCTTTTGGTGTAATTATAATAATTTCAGTACCGCCATCAACAAATACTACATCTTTCAAATCAATACCAATTAGAACTTTATAATCTAATGATACAACTGTTTCAGTGTTTGTGAGCCAACAATTCCATCTGCCTTTACAACTATCATATTCAATAGAAGCCGTTCCTATTGTTTCTGTTAATACTAATTGTCCTATAGCTCTGATTTCTTCAATGGTATTATCTAACTTAATATTATCATTCGCAATAGGTTCTATATTTACAGTTCTATTTGTATTTATTTTAAATCCAATAGCTAATACTAAAGCAATTCCACCTAACAATAATTTATTCATATCATACACTCTCCTTTATATTATACAATATGAAATAAAAGAGGAAATT
>JBGVLG010000052.1:0-6206 GCA_045124155.1 Anaeroplasma sp. | reverse complement strand
TAGCAATATAAATTCAATCCATTAATAGAACTTGGGTCTAAATACTCAATGCTATCAGGTGAAATCCAACGACAAAGTTCAGGTGAATAATATCTAGAGTTGCAATAGAACAACTGAGTTTCAACATCATAATAATATCCTCTATATCTAATAGGATTTATTACTGCTATATTATCAGTATTTAAATTAATTACTGTGTTTCCAAATGGATCATAACTATATCTAGCCACAATTGCACCAGTATTATCAACAATTGCTTCTACATCATTAAACATGTTTCTAATATATGTATATGTTTTACTATTGTAAATAAAACCTACCATTCCATTTACACCATATAGATATTCTATACAATGTGTAGAACCTTTTGTTTCTTTTAATAATCTATTACCTTCATAGTAATAATACGTTGTAACTCCATTTACCGTCTTACTATATCTATTTGAATCTCCATCATATTCAAATGTAATAGTATTACCATTTCCATTATATGATACTAACCTACCATTTGTAAATGAAAAATTAATATTACCATACGTAGATAAATATCTTCCGCTATATGTTAATGTCTTACCATTAAATACTTTCAGTAATTGATTTTGATATGTAGGGTTTGTCCCTGAAACAAATATATTTCCATCGTTATCATATGTATAAGATTTAATTACACTATTATTTTTCTTATATGCTGTTATTCTACATAAATTATCGTATGTATATTCTTCTACATCACCATTAATATTCGTTTTCTTACAAACCATACCTCTATCATATTCATATGAATTTTGTAAAATATTCTCATTATTCTTTTTAATTGTTTCTTTACCAATATATCTTGTTGTTTTATATGTTGATGATGGAACACCTAAATATTCATATACTTTATCACAACTAACATTATCCATATTTACTGTTTGATCAGTAACTCTACCAAAATCATCAACTATAATATTATCATTCATCACATGATTTCCATGTCTATCACATTCATATATTAAATACTTAGAAGTTGCTGTTCCATATTCTTCTTTTTTTGATGTTACTATTTCTTTATGTTCTGCCTGTACACCCATATCTGTTAAAACAGAATAATTATAACCAATGTTATTTGTTACTGTTGTATCATATTGAATATTTGCTTTTGATACAGTATGTCCATATAAATCATTTGAAATACCTCTAACATTACCAAACATATCATAATAATAATTAATGATTCTTCCTTTTATAGTCTTTTTACGTAATCTAGCAGCTTGTGAATTTATTCCACTTCTTTCATAATATTCACACAACAATACTTGGGTTGTTCCTTCTTTAATCGATAATATTTTACCATACTTATCACATGTGAATGTTTTAGTATCACCCTTTGAATCAGTAACAGTTAAAACTACATTTCCTCCACTAACACTATAACTATAATCTAATAATGTCGAAATTACACTGCCATTTGAATTTAATAATTTTACCTTATCTAATTGACCATATACATCTAATTCAAATTTATATTGCGTGTTTTGTGTTTTATATACTTCTACATCATCACTAGAATTATAATTAATTGTATTTGTGTTTGGTGAATAGCCCATATATGATAATGTCTTTAAATCTCCAAAATAACTATATCCATATTCATATTGATTGTTTTTAGTTATTCCTGTTGGATTTCCTAAAATATTATTTGTATAATCTACTTTTAAATACTCATCATTTACTGATGATACAAAACCTAAAGAATCATAACTATATTTTACAGAAATATTTGTAGATCCTTTACTTTCTAATTCTTCATCTACTCTACCTGTTCCGCTATTTAGTATTACTTCTTTTTTATATGGGGTAGATGTTGTTGGTAAGACTTCTAATTTAGATAAGAAATTATTAAATTGATCATAACTTGTTCTATTCTTTATTAAATTAGAATATGATGTACCTTGTTTAACTAACACCATTTCATCCATAATCGTATTTGATGATGTCATTTGCACTTTTTGGAATTGATATTCTTCTACATTTTGTCCACTTGTATCCTTTAATACTTGGTGTTTTAATAGACCATATTTAATATTTGGCATTGTTAAAGATGCGTAACCTGTTGATAGTGAAACACTACTACAGTTATATAACATATTTTCTCCGTTATTATACCAAACTAATTTATTTGAATCCCTATAATAGCTTCTTTCTGTTTGTCTTATATCCTCTAAGCTCATCTTTAAAGTTGATACTGTTTTTGTTGCACCATCATTATATGTTATTGCTGAAATATAATCTTTACTATATTTTACTCCATCAATTTGTTCAACATATGTAGTACTATTTCTAATAATATTATGACACAATTCTGTCTTTTGTGATGGCTTCGGTGTTAATACTATTGATGTGAATTTTACTGTTCTATTTGAAATAGTATTTGTAATAGGAACATATAATGCTAAACTATTAACCTCTTGCGTAATTTTAATAGGCATTGTTAAAAATTGATATCCATCTACGGTAGGATCAAAAACTAAAGTTCCACTTTGACTTTGATTGATATGAACTGTTCCTTTTAAAACTCCACTATTTAAATTATTACTTTCACTTCCTGTTATTTTACATCCAATATTTAATATATAATCACCTACAGGAAGACTATCAAAACATATATTTGTATTTGTTGATGAAGATGATATAAAATCACTAATATATCTTTCTTCGCCACAATTAAAATCCATTAATTCTTGTTTTTCATCTGATATATTATAATGTTTTAGTGAACATACACTATCATTAATAATTTCATAACTTGTTTTTATAAAACCATAATCATCAAAATGATATTCATTCACAATTTCTAAACCTGTAGTATTTACATACTTTGTTGTCTTAACATTTGTGATATTTCCTTTATATGTTAACTCTTCTTTTTTACTAATATAACTAGAATAATAATTCTCAATTTTTGTGACTTTCTTATTAGAATAATTAAATTTTACTTTATAATTACCATATCTAATTGTATTTAAAATATATTCATTAAATGATACTGGTGGAACAACAGCTCTTGCTGAAAATCCACTTGCGGCATCAATAGTTAAATATTCATAATATTCAACCTTATTTATTTCATCAGTAATTGATGAAATTAAACTGTCTGAATTAATACTAATTTTTACTACTCTACCATCACTTGATGTAATAGTAACCAGTGTAGATGTATAGTTAATATTAATATATTTACTATCACATGTAATCTTTGTAAGTCTACCACTAGTATCATATGTTAATGTTGTTGTTAGTGTTAAACTTGTAGTTTTTCTAACCTTTATACTTGTTAACAATCCTGTACTATTAAACGTTAATGTGGTATTCTCTTGTTTAATCTCATAACCTGATGATAAAACTTTCATATATGCAAAGTTTCCACTTTGATCATAATATACCTTTGTAGAACTTGAACTGGATAAATTGTTTGCTAACTTAAACACATGTTTTTTATATGATCCATCAATATAAATATAATCATTACCATTTTGAAATAAAACTTGTTGATAATTAAACTTAAATCCCTTACCTAATCCACTAATTACTGATGTTTTTAGTAATGTTGTATCATTATTACTAATGTTATAACTCATTGATAAATCAATACTAGAATTAGGTGTCATTACTGATAATAATTCTTTATCATAATACATCTTACCACTTCTAATATTTACACTATATCTATCTTCTTTAATTCCACCATCTAAAAACAATTGATTCTTTATTAAATCATTTTCTTCAATTTTACATAATCTTAATTCTGGTTCATATCCTATTGATGCTGATGATGTATATAATTTTAATTCTTGATTACATATGATTGATAAGTATTTGGGTTCTGTTGATGAACCAAAAAATTCTTTTATATCTACTTCTCTATATGTAACACTTCCTTCAACTACATAATTTAATGGTTTGTATGTTGATTGATTGATATAACTATCTGTTGATAGATAAATATATGCTGCCGCTTGAGTTGAACCACTTTGTCTAAATCTTAATCTTACTTCATGGATACCATCAAATGTTGATATGTTTGGTGTTAAACACATATGTATCATATATACACTATTCGCCGTTACTAATGAAGCACTTGTGTTTGTTACACTTAATGTGTTTCTATTTACCATTTTCATACTTAACATTGGATTTGTTATACTTTCTACAACCTTAATACTCATTTTTTTCTCCTTCTTTCATTTGTTTTATTATTTGATTAGCTCCTGTAGAAGCTAATCCTGAAATTATACCTATCATTATTGATTCTAAATAATTATTAAAAACAGGGTATAGTATTTCATTTACTAATCCCAATATTCCCCCTGTTATCCCAACTATAATAGGTATATATTTATATTTACTTTTCTTCTTTAGAATAATCACTTTAAATATCTGGCCAATTAAATAACTAATCACTGTGATTGATGGTATTATCAAATTTTCCATAAACAATTCCTTCTAAAGTAATTATTCTTTTTAATAGATCGTTATAATCTATTTCTACATGTTCTAATCTTTTTTCTATTCTATCTATCGCTTTTTTTATATAGCTTATATCACTTAATAAAACACCATTATCCAATGCTTCTTTAATGCTATCTTTATCCTTATTTCTTTTTAAAGCTAAATAAGCTATAAGGATAGATAAAATAGAAATAAATGTTGTAATTATATAAGTTACTATTTCCATTTTATCTATTCCTTTCTTTTTAAAAATTACATTTCATTTTCTTCAATAGACATTTCAAAACCTAATAAGAAAATACCTTCATCAGAATCATCTTCTTCATCTTTTACTTCAATTTTATTTCCTACTTTAAAATTAGTATTTGTTTCAATTGGAACATCAGTTACTGTAAAACCAAATAATGATGCAACCAACATTAGAAATAACGACTTGAAAATCATAAAATTTACCTCCTTTTAAACTTTGAGCGCTCGTTTATCTCCGGAGATTAATTTTCATTTTACACATTTTATGTTTTTTGACAAATTTATAATTTGTGTTGAAAAATGGCCTTTTTAAAGTTATTTTATTCATTTCAACACGTTTTTTAATTCCAAAAATAAATATATCATAAATATTAGTTATTTTCATTTTTTTACAAAAATCGAGTAGAGTAGAAAAATATTAATTGTTTTGAATTAATATCTTTCATCCCCTCTCACACCACCACATCGTGTCGTTCGGCAATGGGCGGTTCAATTTATAAGTTTTAAATTCAAGCTAAATAATAATCTAGAGCGAAGACTAAACCTCTTCGTTCTTTTGTCTTATTTGCTTTTGCTAATCTTGCTTTTGATATAGCGTTTTTCAATATTTTTGAATGTGCTACAAACATATAGCCTCTTCTACAGTTTGCTAATCCTCTTGCTTCACCTCTAGAGTAACCACATTTCACAAGATTATTTTCTTGTGTTTTTGGTTTCTTCCATTGTTTCCAAATAATCATTCTTATTCTTGTGCGTATCCATTCATCTATTGATGTTAGAAATGTCTTCATTTTACTAATTTTAAAGTAATTAACCCATCCACGAATTAACCAATTGAGTTTTTCAAATCGTTTGTCTAAGGATATGCTTTCGCTACGTTTTGTCAAGCCCTTTAACTTTCGTTTGAATTTCTTCTTTGATTCCTCGTGTGGAATTACCTCATATTTAGAATGTTTGTAGAATCCAAATCCGAGATATTTAAGTTCATTAGGTTTACATACTTTTGTTTTAGTCATATTGACTTTTAGTCCTAGTTTTCTTTCGATATAGTCAGTAATTGATGTCATAACTCTATTTGCTGCTTTTTCACTTTTAACTAATATAATTATGTCATCAGCGTATCTTACAAAGTTAAGACCTCTCGCTTCTAATTCTTTGTCGAGCTTATTTAAAATGACATTTGATAATAATGGAGAAAGAGGACCCCCTTGTGGTGTCCCTACCATTGTTTCTTCAAACTCATTTTCTACCATAACTCCTGCTTTTAGAAACTTGTTGACTAATGATACTACATTTCCATCTTTTACTACATCACTTACTAAGCGTAGTAATTTATCGTGTGGAACATTATCGAAAAATTTCTCAAGGTCAATATCGACAATCCAATCATAACCATCATTCATAAATTCTAGTGCTTTTATTATTGCTTTTTCACAAGACCTATTTGGTCTAAAACCATAACTATT
>JBGVLG010000051.1:0-4766 GCA_045124155.1 Anaeroplasma sp. | reverse complement strand
TATCTTGATAATAAGGAATGGTGGGAAACTATTATTTCCGGTGAATATCAGAATTATTATGAGAAGATGTATAGTAACAGATAATTACTAAGAAAGAAGATTAGGTATGAAGGTTTTAGTAACAGGTGTTGGCGGTCAGCTTGGTTTTGATGTGATGAACGAGCTGGCTAAAAGAGGTCACACAGGCATTGGAAGTGACATTTTACCAGAGATTAATAATTCTACAATGGAATATATTCAGATGGACATCACTGATGAGAATGTAGTTAATGAGGTTATCAGTAAGGTTAAGCCTGAAGCAGTGGTTCATTGTGCGGCATGGACAGCAGTTGATGCAGCAGAGGATGAAGAAAATATTGATAAGGTTCGTGCAATTAATGCCAAAGGAACCGAAAATATTGCCAAGGCGTGTGAGAAAATAGATGCCAAAATGATGTACATTAGTACGGACTATGTTTTTGACGGACAGGGAACAACTCCTTGGGAGCCTGACTGCAAGGATTACGCACCACTTAATGTATATGGACAGACTAAGCTTGAAGGAGAGTTGGCAGTTTCCGACAATCTGGACAAGTATTTTATCGTAAGAATCGCATGGGTATTTGGTGTCAATGGTAAGAACTTTATTAAGACCATGCTTAATGTAGGTCAGAAGTATGACACTGTAAGAGTTGTAAACGACCAGATTGGTACACCGACATACACCTATGATTTAGCCAGACTTTTAGTGGATATGATTGAAACTGACAAATATGGTTATTATCATGCTACTAACGAAGGCGGATATATAAGCTGGTATGATTTTACCTGTGAGATTTTCAAACAGGCAGGTTATATAACCAATGTAGTTCCCGTAACTACCAAAGAATATGGATTGTCCAAAGCGGCAAGACCGTATAATAGCAGACTTGAGAGAAAGAAACTGGTGGAGAATGGGTTTAAGCCACTTCCTATGTGGCAGGATGCGTTAAGCAGATATTTGAAAGAAATAGAGTTTTAGGAGTTAACAATAAAGGGATATTAGTTATGAGCAGTGTAGCAATTATTGTGTTAAATTATATGACATGGGAAGAAACTTTGAAAGAAGTTCAAATGGTAAAAGAGATTGTACAAAATAAAACGATGGAATATGAGATAATCGTGATTGATAACTGCTCTTCTAATGATTCATACGAACAGTTAAGTGAGTATACAGATGAATTTACATTAATTAAATCATCAGAAAATAGGGGATATGCTGCAGGAAACAATATTGGTTTACGATATGCATATGAAAAAAATTTTAAATATTCGTGGATATTAAATAATGATATTTTATTTACAGATAAAAATGTTATTAATGAAATGTTAAAAGTGTTTGAAAACGATGAAGATATAGCAATAGTTTCCCCTGATATTTATTCTCCTAGTGGATATATGTTTAATAGAGATGCAGTAAGGCCTTCTTTATTTGATATGACATTAGGACTTTGGAAATATAAAAAAAGGGGAAGGGCAATTGAAGAAGCAAAAAAGGGTTGGTTATATGTTTACAGACCTCAGGGTTGTTGTATGCTTGTTGATAATAAAAAGGCAAGTGCAGTCGGTTATATGGACGAAAACACCTTTTTATATTGTGAAGAGATAATATTGGCTGAAAGATTATTAAATAAAGGGTATAAATGCGCATGTTGCAGTTCTACGTCAGTTATTCATAATCATTCCTATACAGTGAAGAAGACACTTAGTAAAATTAATTATATAAAAACAAATATTAAGAGTTTTGATTATTATTTAAAAAAGTATAGAAAGTATGGATTCCTATCAAGAATACTATGTAGGATTTTTTATATTGCAAAATTATTAAAATAGTTATAGTCAAAATGAGGATGATAAATATGAGAGTTGTTTATATTTCAATGGTAAAACCGTATAAAGGCGTTCCCAATGGGGGCGGACAAACATTTTATTATTATATTAATCAGTTGTCTAAATGTGAGGATATAGAGGTAACATTAATATCAAAAGTATTGGACACTGAAAGTGATGATATTGATATAGAAAATGTAAAATTCATATCAATTAGAAATATAAGTGTTTCATTGAGAAATGTTGGAAGAATTTTCTTAGATGTTATTTCTAAAATTAATCCGTTTAATAAGAAAGGAGTAACATTAAGAAGATCAGTATATACACAAATAGAGAATGAATTAAAACGAATGAAAGAAGCACCGGATGTTGTGATCTTAGAATTTACACAAATGGTGCTTATGATAGATATTGTAAAAAAATATTTCCCAAATGCAAAAATATTCGCATCTGAACATGATGTCAGTTTTTTAAGATGTAGACGTGAATATGAAAATGAAAATAATTTTATAAAAAAAGCATATAAAAAAATTATTTATAAAACAATGTTAAAGTATGAAATCGGAGCATTGGAAAAATGTGATTTAATAATGCCTCACAATGATAAAGATAAAAAGTTGTTATTGGAAAAAGGTATAGATGAAGAAAAAATATTTACATTAGTACCATATTATAATGTGCTTAATGTTGAAAGAGTAAATAAAAGTAAAGATATAATTTTTTATGGCGCCATGAATCGTCAGGAAAATTATGAAAGTGCAATATGGTTTATAGAAAAAGTTATGCCATTATTGGAAAAAGAAGATATAAGATTTGTTGTTGTAGGGGCAAATCCAGTTGAAGTATTACAAAAACTGCAATCTGATAGAGTTGTTGTTACGGGATATGTTGATAGTGTAATTGATTACTTTGAGAATTGTTTATGCTTGGTCGCACCATTAATTTCTGGTGCGGGAATAAAAATAAAAATTCTAGAGGCGATGGCGGCAGGTGTTCCTGTTATTACGAATAGTATTGGTATTGAAGGCATTCCTGCGATTAATGAAAGTGATTATTTACATTGTGAAACACCAAATGAATATGCTGATTCAATAAGAAAAATACTTCAAAAGGAAATTGATGTAGAAAAACTTTCTATGAATTCAAAAAAAATTGTAGGGAAATTTAATTTATCAAAATCCTTTGATGCTTATTCTGCACATATTAGATACTGTTTTAGAGAACAGAAATAAATGAGATGTACTATTAGGTTAAAGGGATAAATTTTAGGAGGAAGTAATATGAAAATTGATGAATTTAAGCTTGATAAATTTAATACCTTTTATATTATTTTCATGTTATATTTTATTCCAAGATTTTTGGAATACACTACCTTTACACAATTGATATCGTGTCAAAGTCTTTTTACTTCTTTAAAAAATATTTCGTATATATTAATAATGGGGTATAATTTATTTTTCATAATTAAAAAGGATAGATTTCAGATTAAATATATATTAGTTTTATTATTTTGTTTTATTTATTTTGCATATCAAGCTTTTTGGGAACAGGAGAGAGCAATTTTTGTTGTTTTCTTTTTTTCATTATGTTTTGATATCAAATATTTAGATAAATATATTAAAAGAACATATACAGTTTCTGTTATTTTATATTGTCTTACTATTGTGTGTAGTTTTTTAGGCATAATAGATAATGTTTCGACGGAAGTTGAAAAATTAGGAATAATTCTTTATAGAAACTCAATGGGGTTTAATTATCCTGGACAGATGATAATGAGTTTAATTCCTATTATGTTTATGCATTATTATCTAAACAGAAAAAAAATAACATGGAAAATAAATTTTATATGGTTCTTGCTTGGAAGCATAGTGTTTATGGTTTCGAAGACGGTTATGGGATATATGATTATATTGTTATTCATAGTAATTAGTATTGTCATTCGATATATTAAAAGTAATCCACGAGTTGAGGTTATTAAAAATGTACTCATAAGATTTTCACCATATATTTGTTGTTTCTTTACACTTTTTCTTTTATGGTTAAAAGCCTTGGGCACAAGGGTTGGCGAATTTCTAGATGGAGCTTTGAATGGAAGATTGAATTTAGGAAATATTTTTATAGATATGTTTGGTATAAAAATGTTTGGTACAGATTTTGTCAATTCGACAGAATATTATTATCAAATTATTGATTCTGAATATATTTATATGTTGGTAGCAGCAGGAATAATATATACACTAGTCTCGCTAAAACTTATGGAAGTATGTGTGTGTTATGCAAAGCGGTCAAAAATGCTGTGTCTGATTTGGGTGTTAATTTTTATTAATGCAATAGTTAATAATGGTGTGTTTAATTATGTATTCAATCCTTTTTCGATTATGTTGGTTCCTGCTATAGAATATGCAACAAAGAAAAATAAGAATACATTTAATGTTACACCATAGATAATATATGAGTTTTGATTTATTATACTGTAAAATCCTAGAGTTTATTTAAAAGTTTACTAATTTTAGTGCTTGTGATATAATTTCAAAAGTATATGTACAATACTTGAAAGGTCTTAAAATTATGAGTAAAGTAGGAATTGTAATTGTAAATTATAATGGAGCTAAATTTCAGAATGATTGCTTAAGAACCATATTAGAAATGGATTATAAGGATATAGAAATAATATTAGTAGATAATAATTCAAAAGATAATTCAGTTGAATTAGCGGTTGAACAGTTTGGTAAATATATAACACTTTTAAGACAAGATGATAATTACGGAATTGCTAAAGGTAATAATATTGGAATTCAGTATTGTATGGATAATAATATTGAATATACATTGTTGTTAAATAATGATGTAGAGTTGGACAAGCGTTTATTAACTACATTAATGGAACAGGTAAATGAAAATACAGTAGTAGTTCCTAA
>JBGVLG010000050.1:0-22397 GCA_045124155.1 Anaeroplasma sp. | reverse complement strand
TCTTATATAACTAAAATCATATTCTAAATTAGCATATAAATTTAACTCACTAGTTATTCTATTATTAATATCATATTTATTCTTATATTCTTTATCTAAATAATATCCTTCTATACTCATTGTTTCATTATTAACAGTATATTTATTAGATAAGTTTTGATTAGCTAAAGTATCATTTTCCTTAATTTGATATTTTTGAATACGATTACCGTAATTAATAGAAACATTATAAAAATTCTCAATAAAATTTACAATAAATTCATTTCTTTGACCTAAATATTCTACTTCAAATTTACATAATCCTTCTTGAATGTTACCTAATCTATTAATATTTAATTCTTCATAATTAATTAAATTATCATTATTATATACTCTTACATAATTACTAAAATCATAATTATCATTATAATCATTTATATTTATAGTTATATCATCAATATCAAATCTAATAATATTGGTTGTAGAATTATCTATATTACTTACATTATTACATGAAAATAATATAAATGATAAAAATATTAAAATTAAGCTAATTATTTTTTTCATAAGCCACCTCATTAGCCTAATTTTATCAAATTATTTATTTATAAACAATATCATAAATAATTTTTAATAAACTCAATTACACCTTGATATATAGCATCACATAAAATATATTGATATTCACTAGTTAATAGCTTATTTTTCTCTTCTTCATTAGTAATAAACCCACATTCTACTAATGCTGAAGGTATTATAACAGAATTAAGTATGTATATATTAGTTCTATTAACTATTTTTCTTGTAGTATCTGTATATAAGGTTAATTTATTTTGAATATTTAAAGCTAATTCTTCATTCAATTTATTACTATTAGAGTAGAATACCTGTGCTCCTTTATATTTAGAATCTGTATAGGTATTCATATGAATAGATATTAATAATAAAGCATTACTATTATTTACTATTTGAACTCTTTTCCTCATATCTTCCTTTTTATTAAATTTACCATTACTTAAATCATTATTATCATTTCTTGTATATATAACCTTATAATTATTTTTAGTAAAGATTTGACCTAATACTTTTGATATTTCTAAATTTAATTCTGCCTCTATTACATTATTGCTTGTGGCTCCTAAATCTCTACCTCCATGACCAGGATCTATTACTATTACATTATTAGATGCTGCATCGATATCTAAAAAAATAAAGGATAATAAGGTTATAATGCCTGCAAAAATAAAAAATATTTTTTTCAAAATATCACCACTAAAATATATGTATAATATAAAAAAATATTTATTAAACTCTAATTTGCATAACAATATTTTATATAGTATAATAATATTTAGAAAGAATTATGAGGTGTAATATATGATTGAATATTTTAAATTATATTTACCTAAATCAAAAAGAGAAGTAAAAATTGATGTATCTGTACCAAGAAACAAAGAAAATATAAAATTTGATTGTTTATATATGCTTGATGGACAAAATGCATTTAAGGATAATAGAGCTTCCTTTGGTAGATCATTAAGAGCTACAAAATCCTTTGGCTTTGCAGCAAAGGAAATGGGAAAAAGAATATTAGGAATTGGAATTCATAATAGTGGTTCTGATTTAGGAAGAGTAAATGAATATAGTCCCTTTAAAATAGATTATTCTTTAAATGAAGAATGGAAAAAACAAAATATAAAGGTTTGTTATAATTTTTGTGATGATTTAATTAATGTTATTATTCCATTTATTGAAAATAGATATAATACCTATAAATCTAAGGAACATAGATATATTTATGGTTCTTCCTTAGCTGCAATAACTGCATTATATCTAGGATTTAAATATGATTCATTTGGATATATTGGTTCTTATTCTACTGCTTCATTTTTATTTGAAAATGATTTATTTAAATTTTTAGATAAAAATATAAAAACCGATAGAAATGTATTTTTATATGTAGGTAAATATGAGGTATCAGATGATTTAAAGGATAATAGCTTATATTATAATTGCAGTATTAAATTATTTAATTATTTTAAAGAAAATAATATAAAAACTAGATTAGCTATAGATCCTAAGGGAATTCATAATGAAGAAACCTGGGGTAATCATATTATTGATTTTTTAAACTTTATCTATTATGATGATTTATATTTTTTTAATTCATAAGAGCATATTATGCTCTTTTTTTTATAGTAGAGGAAAGAAAATAAATAAATCTTTGTCCCTTCTCACCCATAACATTACTGTTAAAAGCTTGGGGTTTGATAAACTTGTTGGTATTTACCCGCGACTGGACTTTCACCAGTAAGATTAGTGCCATGCTCGGCACACAAAAAAAATCAGGAAATTATTCCTGATTTTTTTTGATACTTCTTTTTGTTTTTCTTCTACAATCTTCTAAAATATATGACATATTATCATATATTTCTAATGCTTCACTTTTTGAAATATATGTACATTTATTCTTTCCCGCAATCTTTGATTTATACATTCCTATATCTGCTATAGTTAATGCATCAGTAATAGAAAATGGGTAATCATTATCATAATATACCATTCCTATTGATAATGAAGGAGTGAATCCTTTAAATAAAATTTTATTAATCTCCCTTTGAATTATATTAATCTTTTCAATAACTTGCTCATATGATAAATCAATAGTCATAAATACAAATTCATCGCCACCCTTACGATAAAAAATAATGTTTTTATCAGATATTTCAATAAATTTTCTTCCAATTTGTTGAAGTAATTCATCTCCTGCTTTATGAGTGAATGTATCATTAAAATATTTAAATCCATCTAAATCCATAAAACCAAAATAATGTGGTTCATTACTTAATTTCATATGATAATCTAGGGCATTAGAATTAAATAAACCTGTTAAAGAATCTTTATATGAATCTAAATATAGTTTTTCTATATCAATATTATCATTTACTCTATAAAAATAAAATAAAGCTCTATTAGTATTGATATTTCTTGAAATTTTTATGCTATAAACTTTTGTTTCATTGTTTATTTTTAGTGGTAGAAATTGACTTGAAATACTGTTATGTGAGGTTAATGCGATAGTAAGCTCATTCATATAATTTTTAAAACCTATTATCTCTGGTATTTCACTTTTAGAATCTATATAATTTAAAAGATCATTTACACAATTGATATTTTTAATGCCTAATATATCAAAGCCACTCCAAATAATATTTATAGGGTTTTCTAATTGATTTTCTAATCCATCAACGTAAAAAATAATACTTTGCTTTTCACTTATTAAAAGCTTTAATAAATCATTGATACCAATATTTTCTAATAATCTGTCATTAATATCCATACGACACCTCTATATTTTTATTTTTTTAATTATTAAATTGTATAAATGCTAATATTCCTCGACTTATTTTATAATAGTTATTATAAAAAAACAATACAAATACTTGTTTTAGAAATAATTCTATAAAATCAAACTTTTTTTATAATAAATATAGAAAAAAAACTCCGAAATTTTTTAGCGATAAATTTCAGAGTTAATTAATTTTATTTTATTATTGCTTCCTTAAAGGTTATTTCATCACATTGTACTTCTTTTTTTATTCCATTATTATCTAATATTAAATGTCCATCTTTTGTAATACCTAGGGCTTTATATTCCTTATCATGATAAATTATTGTCCTGTTAATAACCATACTATATTTAATGTATTCATTAATAATAGTATTATCATCTAAATGGATTAGCTTTTCATATTCTTCTAATATTGTTGAAATTATAATTTCTTTAGATAATTTTTTAATATCATTTATACCAATAGAATTAAATTCATTTTTAGAAGTCATATTTATGCCAATACCAATTATTGATGCTTGAAATTTATCTTCATAAATATCTTCAATTAAGATACCTGAAAGCTTCTTTTCATTAAAATAAATATCATTTGGCCATTTTATTGCAGGGACAAAGCCTAATCTAATAAAAGCAAGCTCCAGTGCTAGTGGAGCTATTATTTGATTATTATAATGCTTTTTAAAAACTATTGAAAAGCAAATATCATTATCACTTTTCCATACTCTATCAAATCTTCCTCTACCATTTGTTTGATTATCTGCAATTAAGATTGAATGGTCTTGAAATAAGATATGAGTGGCTTTTAAAAAAGTATTAGTTGAATCTATTTCACTTACATGATAACATTTAAAATATTTAGAATAAGGATAATTATCTAAATATATACTAGTCATTTTTTAGATCCTTAATTAAGGCTTTATAGCCTTCTATATCAGATACATTATAAACCTTAATATTTCTATCAATTCTCTTAATAAAACCACTTAAGGCTTTTCCTGGTCCAATCTCAACGAAGGTATCAACACCCATAGAAAGCATATAACGAATAGAATCCTCAAAGTATACACTATTACAAATTTGACGTTCTAATATTTCATTAAGATTACCAGCTTCCTCATGACCTGATACATTATAGACAATCTTAACATTAGGAATATTTGGAATATAATTATCAAGCTTTTCTCTAAGTTTAAGTGATGCTGGTTTTAATAAAGAACTATGAAAAGCACCAGATACATTTAGTTCAATGATTCTTTTACAGCCAGCTTCATTTAGCTTTTTTATTGCATTATCTACTCCTAAATTATCTCCAGTAATAGCTATTTGACCTGGACAATTATAATTAGCAATTTCACAAATACCATCAATATTCTTAATGCATTCTAAAATTGAATCTCTATCCATTCCGATTACAGCTGCCATTTTAGTAGTACCAAGAGGTAGTGCATTTTGCATTAATTCACCACGGAAGGTAATGATTGAAATAGCATCCTCAATACTCCAAGTGTTTGCATATGCTAGTGCTGTATATTCTCCAAGTGAAAGACCACAGGCATATACTGGAGTAATTCCTTCATCTTTAATTGCAGAAGATATAGCATATCCTGTTAATAGCATTGCTTTTTGAGCATATGCTGTTTCATTAATTTTATTATTTTCATCATAAAAGCATAAATCTCTTATTTCTGGGAATTTATCATATATTTCTTTTACTAATGGAAGCTCATTATAAAAATCTTGTCCCATTCCTTTAGCTTGACTACCTTGTCCAGCAAAGCAAAATCCAATTTTCATATAATTCTCCTATTTTATATTTCTGTATTTATTATATCTATTATCTAATAGTTCATTTAATGGAAGCTTTTGTAATTCAGTTATCTTATTATATAATCTATCCTTTAAATCTATAATAAAGGCATCAGATAAATGACGAATACCTCCAAGGGGTTCTTCAATGATTTCATCAACAATATTTTCATTAAATAAGTCTTTACTTGTCATTTTCATCATTTCAGCTGCATCACTTACCTTAACAGTATCCTTAAATAGAATTGATGCAAAGCCTTCAGGTGATAAAACTGAATATACTGCATTTTCAAACATAAATATATAATCTGAAACTGTAAGTGCTAAAGCTCCACCACTTCCACCTTCTGATAATACTATCGCGATAACAGGGGTTTTTAATTTTGAAAATTCTAATAGATTCATAGCTATAGCACGAGCTTGACCACGCTCCTCTGCTCCCTTACCGGGATAAGCACCAGATGTATCTACTATAGTAATTATTGGTCTTTTAAATTTTTCTGCCTCATGAGCTAGTCTTAAGGTTTTTCTAAAACCCTCAGGTGAGGTCATTCCAAAGTTTCTTTTAATATTTTCTTGAGTATTACTACCCTTCGCTTGAGCTATAACTGTAACAGGCATATCCTTTAAAAAGCCTATACCTGCATAAATAGATTGATCCTCTGCATATAATTGATCGCCATGTAGCTCATAAAAATCACTAATTAGGGCATCTACTAAAGCCTTACCCTTAACTCTTTTTTCACTTCTTGCAATACAAACTCTATCCCAAGCAGTTAAATTAGAATAGGTTTCCATTTTTAAAGCTTCTAATTCCTTTTTAATAATTGGAAATTCCTCTGAATCAGTATCTAATGATACTAGCTTTTCCTTTAGGGCTTGTATTTTCTTTTCATTTTCATCTAATATCATTTTATTTATAATTATGAAGTCTCAATAATAATGATAAAGTAGACTTCATATCCTTCCTTTCAACAATATTATCCATAAAGCCCTTATCTAATAAAAACTCAGAGGTTTGGAATTCCTTAGGTAATACCTCTCTAATTGTTTTTTCAATGACTCTTTTTCCAGCAAAACCAATTAAGGTTTTAGGCTCAGCAAGAGTAATATCTGCTAAAGATGCAAAGGATGCAGAAACACCACCAGTTGTTGGGTCTGTCAATACTGAAATATAAAGCTCTGATTCTTTAAGCTGACCAATTGCCTGGCTAGTTTTTGCCATTTGGAATAAAGAAATTATTCCTTCTTGCATTCTAGCTCCACCAGAACAAGTGAATATAATTACAGGTAAATGCTCGCTAATAGCCTTTTCGCATAATAGGGTTATTTTTTCTCCACAGACACTACCCATACTTCCCATCATAAAATGACTATCCATAACACCAACTAGGGCACTAATTCCATTTATTTTTCCTTTAGCACATAATACAGATTCATCAATTTCAGAATCCTTTTTAGCAGTTTCAAGCTTTTCCTTATATCCAGGGAAATCTAAATGCTTCTCCTCTAAATTTTCAAATAAAAGTTCATAGCCCTCATCTAAAACTAAATTCATTCTTTCTTTTGCATATAATCTATCATTATATCCACAAAAAGGACAAACCTTTAATGAGGAAATAAATTCCTCTTTAAAAATTCCTCTTCCACAATTACGACATTTAATCATTAAACCATCTGGAATTGTATTTATATTTACAGCTGGTTCTTTTTTATTTCTAAGATTTAATTCCTCTAAAAGAGTATTAAACTCATCGATTTCTTCTTTACGCTTATTGAATACGTTTTGCATTATCACCAAGCTCCTTTAAAAATTTATCTATAAAGCCTGTATCATAATATCCTAAAATAAAGATAGGATGATGTAATAAGCCATAATGGAAATCTATTGTAGTCTTAACACCCTCAATAATCATTTCCTCTAAAGCTGCTCTCATTTTTCTTATACATTCCAATCTATTTGGAGCAAAAGCAATTAGCTTTAAGATCATAGAATCATAATATGGTGGTATTTCATATCCAGAAAATACAGCACTATCAATACGAATTCCCTTACCACCAGGTAAATGTAGGAATGATATTTTACCTGGATTTGGTCTAAAATCATTTCTAATATCTTCAGCATTAATTCTACATTCCATTGCATATCCTAACAAAGGTACATTTTCTTGCTTATATGATAAAGGTAGACCATAAGATATTTTTATCATTTCTTTAACTAAATCGATATTTGTTATCGCTTCAGTAACAGAATGCTCAACCTGAATTCTTGTGTTCATTTCAATAAAATAATAATTTTCATACTTATCTACCAAAAATTCAATTGTACCTACATTATCATAATTAACATATTTACAAGCCTTTATAGCATCCTCATAAAGTTTATTCTTTAGATTTCTTGAAATACTTTGACAAGGAGCTTCCTCAAGCATTTTTTGTTTACGACGCTGCATAGAGCAATTTCTTTCATATAAATGAATAGCATTACCATGAGTATCACATAATACTTGGACCTCAATATGTTTTGGATTTAAAATATATTTTTCAATATATAATTCATCATTTGCAAAGAATTTTAATGCTTCTTCTTTTGCTTCATTATATAAATTTTGAAAATCCTCATCATCCTCAACAAGACGAATTCCCTTACCTCCACCACCAGCAGAGGCCTTAATTAATACAGGATATCCTATTTCTCTTGCAATTTTTTGACCTTCTTCAATTCCTACTGCCTTATAAGAACCTGGTACAATAGATACACCAGCTTCCTTCATCATTTGAATTGCTTGACTTTTATTTCCCATTTTTTCCATCACTTCTGGATTAGGCCCAATCCATTTCATACCACACTTTATAACCATTGAGGCAAAAATAGGACTCTCTGATAGAAAACCAAAGCCAGGATGAATTGCATCACAGCCTGTCAAACAAGCTGCTGACAAAATTCTTTCCATATTTAAATATGAATCTAAAGGAGAGGCTCCTCCAATACAAACTGCTTCTGTTGCAAGCTCTCTATGTAGGGCATTCTCATCAGCCTTAGAATATACCGCAACTGTTTCAATACCCATTTCCTTACAGGCTCTAATAATTCTTACTGCAATTTCCCCACGATTTGCAATTAAAATCTTTTTAAACATTTTGAGCCTCTATTGCGAAAATATTAGCTCCAAATTCAACCATTTGGCCTTCTTTAACTAATATCTTCTTAACAATACCATCATAAGGAGCGTTAATTTCATTCATAACCTTCATGGCCTCAATAATACATAATTTTTGACCCTTTTTAACAAGGTCTCCTTCCTTAACAAAAGGTTCTCCTCCTTGATAAGGAGCTTCATGGAAGGTACCTACTAGTGGGGATGTAATATAAGAATCTGAATCAACTGGTTCTTGATTATTACTTATTATAGTATTTGCATTATTTTCAAGAGGTAATATTACTTGAGGAGCATTATTTTTTTCAAGTTTAATCTTTATATTATCAATTTCCAAATCTATTGTATTAACATTAGATTTTTCAAACATTTGTATAATCTTTTCAACATCACTTAAATTCATATTATTTTTTCTCCTTTAGTTTAGCTTCTACTAAATCTACTACATCCTGAACTGTCTTTAAATCTTGAATATCTTCCCATGTCATTTGAATTTCAAAGGATGTTTCGAGCTCAAGAATAAGCTCAACAGCATATAAGCTATCAATACCTAAATCATCCTTTAGCTTAGCGCTTGGCTTGATATTTTGATCATCAACATTAGCACATTCAATTAAAAGTCTTTTTATTTCTTCAAACATGGTAAAACCCTCATTTCTAATAAATTGGTTCAGCTTTAAGGAATATAAGATTACTAACACGTGAATATACAACTACCGCAATTACTACACTTATAGTATCCTTTAAAAGGAATGGAAATAATCCTACTTCTAATATAGAAACAACATTCTTATCCAATCCTAAATAATAATTCATAATAATATACATATATATTAATCCTACAAAATCAATTATTAGTAAGCCTAATAACCCTTGAATTAAACCTAGAATATAGGATAATATTTTATTATTTGATTTTAGGCTTACTCCTGTTACAAAAACAGATAATAAAAAGCCTAATATAAATCCGAAGCTTGGCTTAACTATATAATCAAAGCCACCTCCAGAAGAAAATACTGGAATTCCTAATAGTCCCATTAAAATATAGGCTAAAAATATAATCAAACCTTTTTTAAGCTTAAGTACATACCCAACCATAATAACTGCAAAGGTTTGTAAAGTAATAGGAATAGGCCCAATATTTACACTTATTTTTGAGCAAACAATCAATAAGGCAAGCATAATTGCCATTTGACATAACTCATTAATTTTTATTTTCATTTTTTTCTTCTTCCCAATGCATTGCTAAGAATGTTTTATAGGCTCCTACAGAAAAAGGTGTTTTTTTTAATAAAGACTTAGTTTCTTCTGATAAAAAACCATTATTAGCAAATTCTAAGCCTGCTTCTTTATATTTATTTAAAAACTTATTTAATTTATTTTCATTATGTAAATCAATTAATGTTTTAATTTGAGGTACATAAATACTGGTATAATTGTTTTTTCCACAAATACAATCATATTGAGTAGTTAATGAATCATATACAAAATCAGCCTCAGTATAGGCACATGAAGAAATAATAACAAGCTTTTGTCCTTCCTTTGGTGTTCTTATACCATGAAAAGGACTACCATCACTTGGTACCTCTTGACCACAATAGGTTGACATCATTGGCATCATTCTATCGGTAAATACCTTCATAATTCCTGGCATTCCAAAGAAATATAAAGGAAATGATTCAATAACAATATCTGATTCTTCTATTTCTTTTTTTATATTATCAATATCATCATTATGAATAACGCATTTACCCTCTGTTTTAGCCCAGCATGATAGACAACCAAGACATGGTGTTATTTTTAAATCAGCAATATTATAATATTTTACCTCATAACCACCATCTTCAAGTCCTCTAACAAAAGCATTTGTAACATGTAAAGTAGAACTATTATTTCTTCTTGGACTGCCATTTAATACTATGGCTCTTTTAGAGCTTGATGTCATTATTCTTCACTTCCATATATTTGAGATTTAAGAATCTGAGTGAATGTCATTTTACCCTTTGCATAAAGAGTACCCTCAACTAAAACACGTGCCTCAAATTCAGTTAAAGGTCCAATTACCTTTGATTTAGTAACAGTAATATCTAATTGATATCCTGGAATAACAGGCTTAATAAATTTAAATCCATCAACCTTTAATAATACATATACTTTATCAGTAGTAGTACCATCATCCTCCATTACAAGACTAGATAGTTGAGCACAAGCCTCAATTATTAATACTCCTGGCATAATAGGTGAATCAGGAAAATGTCCCATGAAATATGGTTCATTAATTGAAACACATTTTATACCTCTAGCACTTTCATTTGGAGTTAATTCAATTACACGCTCAATCATTTGAAATGGTGGGCGTTGTTTTAATCTTTTATTTATATCATTAATATTCATCATAATGATAATCCTCCATCAATAGTAATTACTTGACCAGTAACATAAGCCATTTCATCACTACATAATGAAGAAACTAAGGCTGCAACCTCACTTGATTTTCCTAAGCGATGAAGAGGAATATTCTTTAAATACTCTTCCTTCTTTTCTTCTGGAATATGGTCAAGCATTTCAGTTTCTATAAATCCAGGTGCAACTGCATTAACTCTAATACCATATGGAGCAAGCTCCTTAGCTAGAGTATGAGTCATAGAATTAACTGCACCCTTTGTAGCACTATATACTCCTTGGCCTGCAAGTGCAAATTGACCACTAACAGATGACATATTTATAATAACACCTGATTTTTTCTTAAACATCTTAAGAGCACATTGTTGAGCACAATAGAAATAGCCTTTAACATTTAAATCAAAACAAGCATCTAGATTATCCTTATTAAGCATTAATAATAATTCATCTCTAACAATTCCTGCATTATTAACTAATACATCAATTGTACCATAGGCTTTATAAACTTCTTTAACCATTCTTTTAACATCATCTAAATTAGAAACATCAGCCTTACATACCATTCCATCGCCACCTAAAGCTTTTATTTCTTCAAGAGTATCTAAAGCCTTTTGGTCTGAATGACTATAATTAATTACTACTGTATAGCCATCAGAAGCTAATCTAATAGCACATGCACGTCCAATTCCACGTGAAGCACCTGTAACAATCGCAACCTTCATAATATTCTCCTATTCTTTAGTTAATACTACAGCTGAATATGATCCACCAGAACCATATGCAGTAACTAAAATATTTTTGACATCCTTAGCATAAACAGTTGTATTAGAAATACTATCACCATCAACTAAATAAGAACGCTTATCTTCTTTAATATCACCAGATAATAATAATGCAGCATGAGCACATGCTAAAGCAGCTGAATTAGCTCTACCCTCTCCCATTCTTTCCTTAACAGAAAAAATTGGTATATTCTTTAGTTTATCACCAAATACCTCTTTATAAGCAGCAAGCTCAAGTGAATCAACTGTCTTTGAACCATTTGCAAATCCAGAGATAGCATCAATATCATTAATTGTTAAATTACTATCAGCCAATGCTTCCTTAATTGCACTAACTAAGGCAGCACCTGAACCCTCAAGAGTTGCAAATTCAACATTATGATGACATAAGCCATAGCCTGAAACATAACAATACTTTTTAGCATTACGATTATTAGCACTTGTTTCTTTCTCAACCATAATAGTTGTAGAACCATCTGCTAAAGAGAATCCATAGCCATTAGAATAAGGCTTATTAACAGTATTAGCTACATAACCAAGCTTATGATATAATTCATCAATAATTTCAATATTTTCATCACAGCCTGAAGCTAAAATTGCTTCTTCCTTACCAGCCTCAATTAAATTCTTAGCATAAGCTACTGCGTGAAGACCAGATTGAGCTCCATTTGTAATAGTTACATTATAGCCCTTAACACCTGAACAAATTGATAAATAACCACCAGCAGCATTATAAACTGTATTTGGGAACTTAAAGGCACTACCAAAAGCATTACCCTTTTCTGCAATAGATTCCTCAAAGACACAGCCCATTCCTAATGCACCCTCAGAAGTACCGACAACAATACCAATCTTAGTAGCGTTTGAATCACTAATTTCATAATTAGAATTCTTTAATGCAGCCATACCAGATACAGCCTCTAATTGAGAAAAATTATCAAGCTTACGATAGAATGCCATCTTTAATCCTAATTCGTTATAATCCTCACTAGAAATAGTAGAATGTACTGATGTAGTATCAATCACTTTATCTTCATTTACTACATTAATATAATTTGAAACACCATTACCAAGTGGTGATACAATACCAAAGCCAGTAATACAAGCTCTTTCTTTGTTTTCTGGTAATACCACATTACCCTCATTCTTAGAAAAAACAATACTAGCATTATTTCCACCAAAGGCAAATGAATTACTCATAACAGTATTTAATTCTTTTTTATGTGCCTCATTAGGTACAAAATCAATCTTTCCAGCCTTTTCCTTTAATGCCTCTAAATCCTCATCACTATAGCCTAATGTAGCAGGCACAACATTATCAGTTAAAGCCTTAATAGCAAAAACAGCCTCAATAGCACCAGCAGCACCTAAACAGTGACCAACCATTGCCTTAGTAGATGAAACACTTAAATTATCAGTTTCAGAATCAAAAATTGTATGAAGTGATAAGAATTCTGCATTATCATTCTTAGCTGTACCAGTACCATGAGCATTAATATATCCAATTTCCTTAGCCTCAATACCAGATGATTCAATAGCCCAACGAATTGCATTCATTTGACCCTCTCCATCTGGACGAGGTGCAGTAATATGGTGAGCATCACTTGATACACCACTACCTAAAATCTCACAATAAATCTTAGCATTTCTCTTCTTTGCATGTTCATAAGATTCAACAATAACACATCCAGAACCTTCACCTAAGGTAATACCTGTACAATGATTAAATGGTGAACATGGATTTGAATCAAGAGCATGTAATGCTAAAAATCCTGAATATGGAACAGAAGCAAATGCATCAGCACCACCTGCAACAACAACATCAGCCTTTCCAGCACGAATTAAATCACAGGCATATGCAATACTAATAGTACCTGCAGCACAAGCATTAGCTACATTTGTAACAACACCACCAGCATGACAATCACCTGCAACTGAAGATGCAATTGCAGAAATAGGCATTTTTCTTACATCTGTTTCATCTCTATCATTTTTAAAATAATGTTCAATAGATACTACACCACCAACGCAAGAACCAATAATAACACTTACTCTAGGGTCATTATTAAAATCACCTAAACCTGCATCAGCTAATGCCTCACGACTAGCCTTAATACATAGTTTAGATACTCTATCCATATCCTCACTAACTTTAACATCACTTAAGTCACTTTCTACTTCTGCAGCAAGTGTAGCATAACAATCCTTTGTATCTACACTAGTAGTATTTTTTATACCACTAACTGAATTAAGAGCATTATTCCAACACTCATTAACATTATTTCCAATTGCACTAATCATACCAAGACCAGTAACAACACATCTATTTTTATCTAAAGTCATTTAAACTTGTCCTCCTAAAATTTGAAGTAGAGGTTGCAAATGCAACCTCTAATCATAAAAAATTAATTATTTGCAACAATATAGCTTGCTAAAGTATCAATATTTAAGAAATTTTCTTTAGCTACACCAGTCATTGAAACACCAAAAGTGTCATCAATATAAGAAATTAATTCAATTGAATCAATTGAATCAAGACCAATTCCTTCACCAAATAATGGAGTATCGAATTCTAATTCTGCTTCATCAATTCCTAAATCGTTACAAAAGAATTCTTTTAACTTTTCCTTAATTTCTAATTCTGTCATTTTAAATCTCCTTTAATTTTTATTTATAATTAATTGAGCATGCTCAATAATTATTTAAGTAATTTCTTCTTTATTTTTACCACAAAAAATTATATAATACTAATAACTATGTTATTAGGATGTGGTAACTTGAATCAAAATATTGATGGACTTAAAAAATCCAATGAAGAAATAAATAAGCTAACAAGAGAATCTATTCAAGAGGCTCTTATTCTTTTAATGTCTAGTCAGGATTTGAACTCAATTTCAGTAACTGATATTGCTAATAAAGCTGGGGTATCACGCTCTGCCTATTATAAAAATTATCAATTTAAGGAAGAAATCATTAGAGATTTTCTTAAAAGAGTCTATGATACCATTATGGCTGATGTCCTACTAGATGAACTTAATGATAATCCTTACAAAACCTTCTATTCAATCTTTACCGCTATTAAAGATAATTTAAAGCTTATTGAGCAATTAATTCAAGCCAAGCTAAAATATCCTATTCATTACCTATGGAAAGGTAGAAATAATTATACAAAACTTGAAATATTCACTCTCAACTGCTTTGAAGTAAGCTTCACTCATCTTGTTAAAGAATGGGTTGAAGATAAAACTACAGTTTCAATAGAGGATATAGCACTATTGTCGACCAATTTATATCCAGAAATAAAGCTTTTAAGCAAAAAGATTTAAAAACTAAATATTGGTCTAATATATACTATCACTAAATTATTTTTCTTACAAGAAAATGTAAAGCGGAGTGGACATTTTTATCAAAAATGTCAATTCCACTTTACATTTGTAAAGCACATTTGACATTTTATCTCTATAAAATAGTAATTATTACATATATAAGTTTTTAAAATTATAAAATAAAATTAAAAAGCTAGATATATTTTAGGTAATTAATAACCTAATTTATATCTAGCTTTTTCTATTAATTATTTTTCTAACTCAATAATATATGAAGCAACCTCTCTTCCACATCTCATAGCTTGAACTACAGTTTTAGCCCCTAAATAAATATCTCCTCCAACAAAGATATTATCAACATTAGTTTTTAAGTTTGTAGCCTTAATATAATTATGATCAGTTTCTATTATTTTGCTATCATAAATATCATCTGGTATTTGACCAATTGCAGAAATAATATAATCGCAGTCAATAGTAATATACTCATTAGTTCCTACAGGTCTTCTTCTACCACTCTCATCAGGTTCCGTAAGCTTCATAACCTCACATTTAACCCCAGTCACCTTATCACTACCTAAAACCTCAACTGGATTAGTTAAAAACTTAAATTCAACACCTTCATTAATAGCATCATTAATCTCATGCTTAGTAGCAGGAGCCTCCTCAATACTTCTTCTATAAGCAATTATAGTTTTTGAAGCTCCAAGTCTTATAGCACTTCTTGCTGCATCCATTGCTACATTACCAGCACCTACAACTACTACAGTACCACTTAATTTAGGTGCCTCACCTAAATTAAGCTTAATTGCCATATTACTCTTCATTAAGAAATCTAATGCATCATATACTCCCTCAATATTATCATTAGGAATTCCTAATTTCCTTACCTTAGTTAAACCAGTAGCTATAAAAATATATTTATAGGTTTCTTTAAGCTTTAATATATCAGATTCCATTAATTTAGTATTATAAATAACCTTAGCACCAAGTGAAGTAATTTCATCACTAATTCTTAAAACATCAGTATAATCTAATCTATAAGAAGGAATACCATAAGTCATTACTCCTCCTAAAAAATTCTGAGCTTCATAAATAGTTACATCAAAGCCATTTAATAATAACTCCTTACTACAAGCAAGCCCTGCAGGACCTCCACCAATTACAGCAACCTTAATATTATTAGCTTCACTTTTTTCTCTTACATAATGAACTTTATTTTGAACATATTTTTCAAGCTTACCACAATTTATTGGTTTACCCTTTTTACCTAAAATACAATGTCCCATGCATTGATTTTCATGAGGACAAACAACTGAACAAATATTACTTAAGCTTGAACAAGAATCAATAATTTTTGCAGCTTCCTCTAAATTATCATTTTTTATCTCTAAAATGAAATCTCTAATTCTCATTCCAGTAGGACATCCAGTTTGACACATAGGCTTTTTACATGATAAGCAACGTGAAGCCTCAAGCTTAGCCTCTTCATCATTATAATCTAAAGGCTTATTCCATAAATTATCCATATTAATCCTCCCTATAGGCTTTATAAATTAAATAGCTATCACAAAGTGCTATTGCAACACAAGCTTCACATACAACCATAGCTCTTAAAATAATTGCAGCATCATGTCTACCATTAATAACAAGCTCACTAACCTTTTCTTCTTCAAAATTATAAGTTTCTTGAGGCTTCCCAATTGATGGTGTAGGCTTAATAAACACCTTTAATTCGATTGGATTTCCATTAGATATACCACCATTGATACCACCATTGTTATTAGTTTTAGTATGACCCTCATGATCAATTATTACATCATTAAAGCTACTACCCTTAAGTTTAACTCCATCAAAACCAATTCCAAATTCAACGCCCTTTACACCACCAACACTAAATAACAAGTGAGAAATAGTAGATTCTAGTGAATCAAAATATGGTTCTCCAAGTCCCTTCAAAACATTATCTACTCTAATAGAAATAATGCCACCTAAAGAATCTTTCTCTGAAACTGCATCCATAAGCATATTCTTAAATTTAGAAGAATCCTCTTCTCCGTTCAAATTAATAAGCTTAGTATTAAATTTAAAATCCTTTAATATTTTCTTAGCTATTACACCAGCAGAAACTAAACCTAAGGTTAATCTTCCAGAAAAATGTCCTCCACCACGATAATCATTAAAACCATTATATTTTAATTTAGCAGTATAATCTGCATGAGAAGGTCTAGGTTGACTTACTAAATTTGAATAATCCTTACTTTTAGTATTATTATTTTCAAATCTTAATAAAATAGGAGCTCCTGTAGTAAAACCATTAAAAACTCCACTTTCAATAATTATCTTATCCTCTTCAATTCTTGGTGTAGTACCAATTCCCCCTGATTTTCTTCTTAATAAATCATTAGAAAAATCCTCTTCACATAAAGGAATACCAGGATTTACTCCATCAATTAAAATACCCACTGATTTTCCATGAGATTCACCAAAAATATTAATTTGAAACAATCTTCCAAAATGATTCATATTTTTTCCTCACATATTCTAAAACATCTTCACTATAATTAGATAACTTCTTATCTAACCATATTTCTTCTGCCTTAATAGCCTGTAGAACCAACATATATAATCCATTCATTTCTGAATTTGCATCACTTAAAAGCTTAGTTACACTAGGATTAAAAATAATATCCATTACATATTTACTATTTTTAGCAATATCACTATTTACAGGAGATACCCCCTCCTTTGGATGCATTCCAACAGGAGTTGTATTAACTAGTAGATAAATATCTCTTTTAGCTAATTCTAAATAAGAAATAATATTATTACCTGTTTTATTTCTAGAAACAAAATAAGTATTAGCTCCTAAATCTAATAATGCTTTATTTATTGCAAGGCTCGCTCCACCTGTACCTAAAATATAACAATCCTTATTCTTAACATCAATATTATAATATAATATTTCATTATAAAATCCATAATAATCCGTATTAAATCCCACTATTTTTCCATTGATATTCGCAACAGTATTTACAGCACCAATAGCTAAAGCCTCATCAGATATTTCATCTAAATACTTCATTATTTCCTTTTTATAGGGAATAGTAACATTAAAACCATAGTATTCATTATTTCTTAAGGCATCAATATATTTTTCAAGTTCATATTCTTGACATTCTAAAAGTAAATATTGATAATTTAATTCTAATAATTCATAAATTTTATTGTGAATTAATGGAGAATAGCTATGACCTAATGGATACCCTAAAAGACCATATTTTCTCATTTTATATCTCCTTTAATAATATCCTCCTGATAGCATCTAGAAGATGCTAAAACACCATTAAAAAAGGTTAAATAATATTTTTCTAAATTATTATCATTTAATAATTTAATATTTTTTTCAATAATTAATTCTTCTCTTTTAGAATCTAAAACAGGTAGATTATTTTCAATTTTATATGAAGCAACCATTTCAACTGCTTTCATTCTTTCTTTAAAAAGCTCAATCATTTTCTTATCAATATCATTGATAATTATTCTTGCATCATCAAGCTTACTCATATCTAATCTTACCTCCTAAAGCTTCAAATACTTCCCAAAAATGTGGGAATGATTTTGAAACACATTGAGCATTTAAAATTTTAATTTCTCCATCACATTTTAAAGATGCCATTGCTAATGCCATAGCGACTCTATGATCATTATGAGAATCAACTATATTGCCCTTTAATCTCTCTACTCCATTAATAATCATACCATCAGGTAATTCTTTAATGTTAGCACCAAGCTTATTTAGCTCTTCTTTCATACAAGTAATTCTATCACATTCTTTTATTCTTAACCTAGAAGCATTAATAAAATTAGATTCACCTTTAGCTAAGCTTGCTAAAACAGTTAATGCAGGTCCTAAATCTGGTGATTGAGAAAAATCAATTGTAGCACTATTAATAGAATTAGTATTACATTTAATATAATTAGTATTAACCTCTACATTTCCACCAAAGGACTTAATATCCTCTAAAATCTTTTTGTCTCCTTGAAAAGAAGATAAATTCATAGCCTTTAAGTTTATATGAGCACCAAGCATATCAGCAACTAAAAAGAATGCAGATTGCGAAAAATCTCCTTCTATTTCATAATTATTTGGCATATATTTTTGATTACCCTTAATATAAAATTTATGATAATCTTCATTGATTATTTCAATTCCAAATTTAGATAAAATATCTAATGTTAAATCAATATAGCCCTTTGATTCTAAATTTGTAGTAATTTCAATAACACTATCACCATCAAGTAAAGGTAGAGCATATAACAATCCTGTAATAAATTGAGATGAAATATCTCCTCTAATAGGATAATAACCAGGTTTTAATGTTCCTTCAACCTCAAGTGGTAAATATTTATCATTTTTAGTATATTTTATATTATCTCTATCAAATATTTCTAAAAAAGGATCAAGAGGTCTATTTACTAAATTATTCTTTCCAGTAAATGTAATTTTATCACCACAAACAAGCGCAATAGGAATCATAAATCTAATAGTAGACCCACTCTCATTTGCATCAATAATATTACATTTTCTTATAACCTTGCTACCCTTAATATATAATTTATCCTTATCAATATCAATAGTAGCTCCACATGCTCTCATACTTTCAATAGTAGCTAATATATCCTTAGATAATAAAACATTAGAAATAACACTCTCACCCTCAGCAAGTGATGCAGCAATAATTGCTCTATGAGATAAACTCTTACTTGGTGGTATTATTACATCACCACTAAGCTTATTAGGAGTAATAATTACATTCATTTTTTAAGTCTCCTTACTTCTTCTTCAGTCAATTTATATATCATACATTCTCCAACATTAGTTAATAATATAAAATTAACTACTCCAGAAATATTCTTTTTATCAAATAATACCTCATCTAAAAAATCTAAATAATTATATTCTATAGTAGGTAAATTATATTTTTTCAAAATATTATAAATAATAGAATAGCATTCTTTATTAGTTATACCCAAATCAATTCCCATTTTTATTGCTAAAAGCATACCAATAGCTACTGCTTCTCCATGCTTATAGCCATATTTAAGCTCAATAATATGACCAAAGGTATGACCAAAATTAAGCTTCATTCTATCTCCTAAATCAAATTCATCAGCCTCTACTACTGATTTTTTAACATTAAGACTTAAAGAAATTATCTCTTCATCAATATTAGGTTTATTTAATAATAAATTTAATAATTTTTTATTTCCTATCGCACCATGCTTTATTAATTCTCCCATTCCATTATTAAATTCTCTATTATCAAGAGTATTTAATACTAAAGGATCAATTAAAACCATCAATGGCTGTTTAAAGGCTCCTAAAATATTTTTTCTATTATAAAAATCAATACCTGTTTTACCTCCAATAGAGGAATCCATTTGACTTAATAAAGTAGTAGAAATTCCTATATATGGTAAGCCTCTATATAGTGTTCCTGCAACAAATCCTGTAATATCTCCAACAACACCACCACCTAAGGCAATTAATAAATTACCTCTTCTAATATCACGTTTTAATAATTCCTCACATAAAAATGCATAAGTATTTATATTTTTTGAATCTTCTCCATGAGGAAATACTACATAATCAACATCATAATTAGCTTTTAAATTATTAATTAAACTAGATAAATATAATTTTGAAACATTATCATCAGTAATAATATATATTTTTTTATTTTTATAAACTTTATTAATATAATCTACTGCATTATTTAAAATACCTTTCTCTATAAAAATAGAATAGGAATTTTTATTAAGATTAATTTTTAGTTCCATCCTTTTCCATCCCTTTTCTAATTCTTGTAGATTCAATAAAATATTTCTTTAGACTATCCTTATCATTATTAGAAATAGCATCTTTTACTAAATTTAATTGATTTTCAAATTCCTCAATATGCTTAATTAAAAAATCTTTATTTTCTAAAAATAATTCACTCCACAAATTTTCATTAATCATTGCAATTCTAGTTAAATCTCGATAAGAATCACCAATATATTTCTCAGTATTTTCATTAGTATCAGAATTTACTAATGCAACAGCAATAGCGTGAGCTAGCTGTGAAGTATAGGCAATCATATTATCATGAGAATCCATATTCATTGTAGTTACATTTTTAAATCCTAAATCAATACCAATTTGAGAAATAACCTTTATACTTTCTTCTTTTGTATCATCAAGTGGTACTACTAAATAATTAGCTTCTTTAAATATAACTTTTTCAGAATATTCAATACCTACCTTTTCTCTTCCAGCCATTGGATGAGAAGAACAATAATCAGCAGGCAAAGCTAATTTTTTAGCCTTATTCAAAAAACTTGATTTAACACCACTAATATCAGTAATAATTTGTCCTTCATAAAATAAATCTCTATAATTTTCTAAAAAATGTAAAATAGCCTGAGGATATATAGCTAATATTATAACATCCATATTGGGAATAAATACTTCTGGCGAGGTATCTCCATCAATAATATATTTATGTTCAATAGCATAATCAATCGCTCTATAACTTACATCAACACCATAGACCTCATATTTATCTAATTTTGATAGGTTGTAGCAATACGCTCCACCCATTAATCCTAATCCAACAACTAAAATTTTCATATTATTATGCAATAATGCATTTCAACTCCTTAAATAATTCTGTTAATAAGTATATTACCATAAAATGATTATTAATTCAATAAATCGAAAAAAGAGTATCATTAATAAAAAAGAAAAAGCTATCAAAGCGATAGCCTTTAAATAATTATTCTGTTTTAGTAGTTTCCGTTCAACAAAACCTATAAAACTCTATAATACTATAGTTTTTTTGTTTGCTTCCTTATTCAACGAGCCCTGTTTTGCAATAAAACAGTTGGTATTTACTCTCTTAAGGCGTTAATTTCGCACGAACGTATGCGTATTTTTTGTTTTATTTTAAATAATTATTTAAATTAATTGCTGCATTATAATCTCTATTTATCTTTAAACTACAATTAGGACACACAAATACTCTATCACTAAGCTTTAAATCTTCTTTTATAAAACCACATCTATTACATTTCTTACTAGAGGGATACCATTTATCTGCATAGATAATTTGTATTCCTCTTTTTATTCCTCTTTCCTCTAACGTTTTTATAAACTTCCTAAATGGATTTTCTCCAATTCCTCTCGCTATATCATTTCTTTGACCTTTTTTTCTCTTTTTCATAGAATTAACATCAAGAGTCTCAACACATATTTTATTAGGTCTTAACAAGATGATATCTGTAATAATTCTATTTATATGATCATCTCTTAAATTTAAGAGCCTATCTTTATATTTTCTCCATTTAGCTTTTATCTTTTGATAATTTTTAGAATATCTTAATTCTTTATTTAAATTTTTTGATATTCTATATCTTTTTGACATTATCCTTTGTGTTCTTTTAAATTGCTTTTTTGCCTTTTTGTAGTTTTCTTTCTTTGTTACTGTTTCATATACAATATTATCACTTGTAACAATAGATTTTATATTTACATCTATACCTATTGTTT
>JBGVLG010000049.1:0-9974 GCA_045124155.1 Anaeroplasma sp. | reverse complement strand
TCATCTTTGGATCTATGCATACCCATATTATTATCACCTCAATATGATAATAATAAAACTATAAAAATAATGGTAGGTGCCTATCAAATATGCTTACAAATTAATAGCTACTTCTCTATCTTGTATAGAAATATCTAGATTAATTAAATATCTTTCATAAGGTTTAGCTTTAAATTGTAATTCTACTTGACTTCTTGACCATCTATTTTTATGTGTTTGTTCAACATACCATAAAACTTCTGCGTGTGATTTTGATTTTGCTGCATTTGCCATAATAACTGTTATTAATGTTCCCAATGGAATTTGGGAAACAGGCTGTTGCCTAATTTCACTCTCAGAAAATTCTTTTGAAAATTGACTCATATATTTTAAATTTCTAAATGAATAACTATTACTATACTCACCTAAATCATTAGCTAAATTTTCAATATATTTATTTTCCCAAATCTTTCTTTGATTAATGATAGTACCTATTTCGTAATAGGTCATAATCATAGCACTATTAACTATTACCATAGCTTTGTTTTGGTTATATTTATTAGTATCTTTAATTTTATTTAAATCATTTAAATAATCCTTCTCTAATATTGTTATTTCTTTTGTATTAATCATAATACTTACTTCCTATTTTCTCAAAAAAATAAATCCTGCAAAATTTAAGCCTTACAGGATTATAGTTATATTAAATTGGACATACTGTAATATCATAATTACCAGCTCCTTAAGATAATTATTTCTTTGGGATTTTTTTAGCGAAAATCAAAAATCCTCTCAACGGTATAATCACTATCAGTGCCAGATACTGAATTTAAGAAACCAAACATGTCGACATAATTATTTAATAAAAATATGAACTAATTATAATCAATAATAAGTGAGATAATTCTTGCTATGTCATTATTTCTTGCATAATTATATTTATTTTCATCTTCGATAGATTTTTCAACTAAGCTTTTGTTGTTAGTACTATTATCAGATACTAAAAGTATTGCTACACCCTGCTTATTCATTATATTTAAACAAGAATAAAACGCTGCAGTTTCCATCTCAATTAATTTAGAACCAGTCGATTTTATTTCATCTAAATGTGAATATTCTAACATAATACTATCCGTACAAAACACTTTTTCTCTCAATATATTAATTCCTATTTTTTTAGAGCATTCTACTATTTTATCAATAAATGTTAAATTAGTAGGTTTAATTGTTGTTCCATATATTTTTTTCTCAAGTTTTTTATAGAAAAAAGGAGTGGCACCGTCAAAAGATATACATTCTATCGGAATAGCTACCGTAGCTATTTCTATATCACTATATAAAGCACCTACAGCACCAACAAATACTATCTTTTCAACATTTGAATTTGTTAAGCATAGCATTGCATCAACTAAATTAGATGCACCACTGCCACATTGAATATATGCTATTTTGTAATTATTCTTATATATTTCATAAGAACTATTATATACACCTTTTTTTAATAAAATTATATTATCATCATCACTAAATATTTTTTCCGGATACCAAGATGGTGCAATAATAGCTAAATCGTAATTATCTTCTTTATGTATACCATATACTGTATATAAAATATCATCAATGTTATTATGTTCTTCAGCTTTTTTAATTACTTCTTTAGCATCAAGCATTTCTATATCTTCTAGCATTAATTCTTCAATAGACATTTCTAATGCTCTAGCAATATTAGATAACCCGTCAAGGTTTAATTTTATATCCCCATTTTCTATTTTATATACAGTACTTCTAGTATTGTATCCTAATTTTTTAGCTAATGCATCTAGAGTTAATCCTTTAGAAATTCTTATTTCTTTTATTCTTTTTCCTATATCCATATCATTCACCTTTTTTCTTAGAATAAGTTAATAATACATTTAAGCTTTCTAAATATTTTTGTTCAATTTCTGTTGGATTATCTAAAAATCTATCTTTAAATTTATTATATTCTTTTTTAGCATGCTTTAAAGCTTCTTCATGAGATATAATTCCTTTTCCTTCTAAGATATCCTTTCTACTCATTTTTAAAAAATAATCTAATTGATTTATCCAGTCATTCATTGTCATTACATTTTCTTCTAATGCTTGGAGTTCTGCAAAATCTAAGTATAATGAAACAATTCTATTTAACATTTCTAATTCTTTTTCATCTAAATAATTTTTTGCTATTAATGTATCATCTAATAAAGGATAATCACCTGAAAATGTATTTAAACCCATAAAATCTTTATCTGCATTCGCTCTATCTTTTATAATCTCGGCAGCTGTATGTCCATGTACAGCATAGTGTAATTTATTTTGAACCGTTTTAAAAAAATTTGTGGCAATTTCACTTTTTGGATCATAATCAGAACTAGTGGCAAATATATCTAAAACCTGTCTCCAAAAAACTCTTTCACTAGAACGTATGTCTCTTATTCTGGACAACAACTCTTTAAAATATCTTCCACCACCTGATTCTTTTAAAACATTATCATTTATAGCAAATCCCTTAACCATATATTCTTTTAAGGTTTCAGTGGCCCACTTTCTAAAATTAACACCAATGTTACTTCTAACACGATATCCAATTGCTAAAATCATATCTAGATTATAAAAATCAACATTATAGTTTTTACCATCAGTTGCAGTTGTTCGGAAATTCCTAACAACTGATTCAGAAGTTAACTCTTTGTCGTTAAATATATTCTTTATATGTTCACTAATTGTAGCTTTAGAAACGCCAAACAACTCAGATAATTGTTTTTGGTTCAACCAAACAGTATTTTTATATACTTTTACTTCAATTTTATTATTACCATCTTGCGTTTTATAAATGATAATACTTCCAAATTCTTTATTCATACAATCATCTTCTTTCTATTTCAATTATATCACGTTTCCAATTAATAAACAATCAATTGTTTACAAAAAATAAACAGAAACCTTTAAAGTTTCTGTCCTAAGCTTGTTATTTATAATCAATATAGCCGACTTATTTCAACAAAAAAATCCTTACTTTCTGAATGATAGTGTTGCCACCGTCTCGTCAATATGCCTCTTGATATAAAATATATCTATATTTAATTCTGTTATATCTAAATTGTATGCTAGCAAGTTAATAAATTATATTATTTATGTCATCATTAAAAACATATGCTTGATTCACCATTTCTTTTGGGATATTAATATATCCATTATCAATACATATATATTTAGCTTGAGGATTGTTCATAGTAAGCTTCATAAATGGATATTTAATCCATATAGGTGTTGAATAACCTACTCCTAATTCTAAATAAAGGATTTTCTTATCTTTATTTTTTGTAATAAAATCTATATATCTATTTTTAGCTTTATGCCAACCTTCATCTTCGACAAATTTATCATCACATCTAAGATTTGTCTCCATTGGTTTGCCACAAATAGGACATTTTGGTATTAGAGTAGATGGGATTTTTCCGTCTTCTATATTATTTATCATTTCATAAATAATATCTTTATTATCATATGTTTTATTATGGCAAGGCTTACTACATTGAAATAATCCATAATCTCCTTGCATATAAAATAATCTATTTTTATCGAAGCCTGATAATTGAAACTGATGATCTACATTCGTTGTTATAACAAAATAGTTTTTATCTTTTATAATCTCTAACAATTTTCTATATAAGGGCTTAGCATTACTTTTATATCTATTTAGATATATCATCTTAGCCCAATAGCCCCATTTTTCTTCCAATGTATCAAAATGATGAAATCCAGCACTATACATATCTGTATATCCATATTCTTCATACATGTATCCAAAATTATCTAAAAAGGCTTTTCCACCATATTCAAATCCAGAAGCACTAGATAATCCAGCTCCTGCACCAATTACAATAGCCTCATATTCATCAATCATTTTTAATAATAATTCTCTTGTAATATTCATAATCTTCCTCCGTAAATACATTAAATACTATTTTATTTATAGATGTATTAGGATTATCTTCTAAATATTTTTTTATGGTAGAATATGCTAATGTTGCTGCCTCTTCTTTTGTATATCCATAGATTCCTGTTGATATACAAGGAAAAACAATACTTTTAATATTCATCTCATTTGCTTTTTTTAAGCATGATAAATAGCAATTTCCTAAATCTATTTCATTTTCTTTTGTTATATTTTCATATACTTTTGGACCTACTGTATGAAAAATATAATTTGATGGTAAATTGTAAGCTTTTGTAACCTTACATTTACCATTTTCTTCAGTTTTACCCTGTTCTTTCATAATCTTAATTAAATCTCTTCTTACTTCAAGGCCAGCAAATGAATGAATTGCATTATCAATGCAATTATGAAGTGGATGAAAACAACCTAGTAGCTTTTCATTACAAGCATTAACAATGGCATCAGCTTTAATTAAGGTAATATCACCTTTATAAAGATATATTTTATTCTTTATTGGTGTAATATCTTTAACATCAATTACTACTTTTCCATCATATATTTCTTTAATTACAAAATCTTGTTTTATATAAAACTCATCACTTAAATTATTAGGCATTGTAATATTCATTAATGCTCTTAATTCTCTATCCTTAGGCAAATTTATTTTTTGATTAATATCGTTTACTCTTTTTAAATAATCAATACACCAATCAATGTTTTTCATTTATCTTTCCTTAATTTCCTCTGGTGCAGCATAAAAATTAAATTTTAATGCCTTAACCTCTTCTAATCTAAAAACAACAAATCTTCCATCATTAGGCTTATATAATTGACTTGGTCCTGTTTTATCTTCAAGCATGGCAATTTGTGCTTCAATTCTTTCATCTTCAACACACTTAGCTGATACTCTTAGCCAGCTTCCTTGATCATACATTCCGCATATCTCTATATATGGATTATTAGTTAGTTGTGTATAAACTTCCTTTTGTTTACCACAGCATATATATACATTACCTTCAAATTCTGTAATACTTGAAAATGGTCTTACTTTTGGTTTATTATCTTCTATTGTTGCAACATAAAATATTTTTATTTTCTTTAATTCCTCTACTATTTTATTCATATTCGTTCTCCTAAAATTAATAAAGGGCATTATACATTATACCCTTTATTTGTCTTGATTATTTTGATAATTAGTTCCCCAAATTTTCATGGATTCAATGACAGGTGCAAGTGATAATCCTAATTCAGTTAGTGAATATTCAACTTTTGGTGGAACAACAGGATAAACCTCGCGATGAACAAGTCCATCCTCCTCCATTTGTCTTAGCTGTTGTGTTAGCATCTTCTGAGTTACTGGAGCTAAAGATTTTTTTAATTCATTAAATCTTTTTGTTCCTGTCATTAAATCTCTTATTATTAATATCTTCCATTTATCAGAAATAAAGTTAAGACATGTTTGAACTGGACAAGCATGTAATTTATCATTATTCATAATGAATACCTCCATAGTATATTTTCAAACTATAGTATACTATAAGATACTTAAGATTTCTACTATTTAGATACTACGCTTATTCTTTCTTTATTATATTTATTGCTTAAAGCAACATCAATTAAAGCAATTGCATAATCTGCATAAGAGATATCACTTTCACCTTTAGAATTTAATATAAGATTTTCTCCTCCTAATTTATATTTACCTGTTCTTATTCCATCATAAGTGAAATTACAAGCTGGTGAAATATAAGTCCAATTTAGATCTTTTGAATTTCTTAAAGTTTTTAATCCTTTACCATGTGCATTTGAAAGTGGCTTCCATGAATCAGGAAAATCTGGTCCCATATCTACTGTAATTGTTCTCTCTTCATTTACAAATAAACTACCTGCACCACCTACAACAATTAATCTTGTATTTGTTCCTTTTAAAACATCAGCAAGATGATTCATAACATTAGTTATATTAGGTATAGTTTCTTCTGTCCATCCTCCAACGGCATCAACAACCACATCAAAAATATTTAAATCCTCTTTTGATAAGCTTAATGCATTTTTACTAATGTAGTTTTCTACATCCGACTTGTTTTCTCCATTTGCAAAGCCTGTTACTTCTAATCCTCTACTTAGTGCCTCTTTTACTACAAGTGATCCAACTCTACCATTAGATCCAATAACTGCAATCTTCATTTTTATTTTCCTCCAAATATTAGCATTAATCTTTAGAATTTTACCCGAGCATTCCTTGATTACGCTTATATTATAAAAGGTATAAATAAATATGTATAGTACGCACTAAATAGTGGTATAGTTACTTTTTTGATACTATTAATTTCATATGTTTTATATAAATTCATTTTATTACTTTTAATTATATTAATACAATTAATATATAATCTTTTCATTTTTACTTTGCTAAATAACCAAAAATTAAATGGGGTGGTTACCAATTCAACAGATAAACGATCCCTTCAGTCTAACTGAATAATAAATAGCGAAATTGTACAAAATATATACAACAACTTAAAAAGCAACATATAAAATGATAATAATTAGAATTATAAATATAAAATATACTTGTTCTTATTTTCAGGACGCCTTCAATATTTTTTCAATTCGTATCTTTAGCGTTTCTATATAATATGCTTTTCTTGCTTCTGACATAATATCAATATCACCATAGGAATTTGGAATTGAATTAATAAAGTTCTCTATCAAGGAAATCTTTTCATTTATAAGTACTGAAACATACTTTTTTCTTTCTTTCAAAACAGAGTTATTTATTTTTAAAATATCTCTTGATGAAATTCTTTTTTCCTCGTCATCTTCATATGCTGTTATTCCATTTATTGCACTGCTATATAGTTTTTCAGAATCAGACATAATAGCTTCAATTCTTTCTTCGCTTGTCTTTCCATAAAAACAATTCCCACAATCATATATTAGAGCAAGTTTATATTTATTTTCTTTTTTATATTTAATTACTCCCCAATTATCTTCATTTCTATCATTATTATTTATCAGCATATCTATGATAACAATATTCCAAAATCTTTCCTTTGCTTCTGAAATTGATCCTAATATCGTGTTATGCTCTAGTTGAAATATAATTTCATTAATATTAGACGCTGATAAAATTGATTTATCATTTCGTTCCATAATTAATGGATTAGTATCATTTCTTAAAGCTGTATACGGAATTAGTATTTCATTCCTATCATCTTTAATAAAATCCTTGCATGCACATACAACTTTATTTCTTTTACCATCATTACATACTCCTAAAATGGTTTTATGAACATCATAACCTAATATTTCATAAATATGACTTCCAATATATTCACTTAGTGGTGATGTAACGTATTATATACCTATAACACGATTCATTCCTATAGTATTCTTAGGGAACTTTAAAAACCAATAATCACCATTATAGATTATTCCTCTTTTTTCTCCCGCACGTCCTGCATATTGTAAATTCCTATCACTCAGAGCGTAATCCGTGAAATCAATAATTTCAATCATAGCGAATACCTCCTCATAAGTTTATTCCATTGTGATTCTGAAATAATGTGTTTTGTGGTCTCTTTTTTTGCTTGCGAATCAATAGCATCAACCAAATTCATATATAACCCATAATCGTTATATAAATCCGCATTTTCTGCCTTATTTATGAGATCATTTAATGTAGGTGATAATTCGAAATCTATCATTACATCATTATTTATAAAATGAAATGTTCTATTATCTAAAATATCCTTCATTATTAAGTCTTTTATATACTTATTAATGTTATCTACTGAGCTTATCTTATCAATTATTAATCTATCATCTTTTCTAATTCTAAGCTTTATTGTTTTATAATTATCTTTTATAAATGAATTTATGTATTCTTGTTGATTAAACATAATATCATCGCCTTTCATATATATTATATTACATTTGACCCCAAATGTTAATATTAAGATGAAAATTATAAATATTGCTTATTTCATTTGGGCAAAAAAACCAATATTCATAGAATATTGGCATAAATTACTAATTTGTAAACTTTTTCAAGTGTTACCTCTTCGGTCAAAGACTAACCAATGGTAATATATCATTAAGAAAAGAAAATGCTATACAATTACAATTCTTTGATTTTTACTCTTAGGTTTATCTGGTATAGTATACCTCAAAACTCCTTTTTCTATTAATGGCAACACATATGTATTTATGAAATAAGCAGGATGTTTCTCATCAAAACCAAACTCACGAGCCAAATATTCTTTTGAACGTGGTTTCTTGCATAATTCCACAATTTTTTTAGTCATCATATCCTTTGAGTCTCCTATTGATGAATTGTATAAAGTAACCTTAAATACACCTCTAATCTCTTCGAATTTAGGAGGTAATAAATTATTTTTTTTCATTTCACCAAATATAGTAGGTATTCCTGAATATCTGTTTTCCGTAATATCTAACGTTTCTAACACTGAAGCTATATAAGGGTTTCTAATATCAGACCTAACGGTCCCCAAATCATCAATGGACAATCTTCCATATAATCCACCAGGGTTTGAAACTTCAATTCTATCATCATATATTTCTATCCTAATAGGATCATTTTCTGTATAAACACTATAATCCCTATGAATTACGGCGTTTAATATAATTTCTCTTAATGCTTTTATAGGATATTCTGTTTTATCTTCTCTTATACCACTTTTAGAATTTACATATGTAGATTTTTTAGTATTATTTTGAATAAATGATAATGCCTGTTGAATCATATTTGATAATGTACCATCTATTCGTTTATTGTCTATAAATCTAATACCGTCTTCATTTTCCCTTCCATATTCATTTGTCGCGCACCTAACTGCAACAATATCCAAATTAGGAGAAAACATTTGAGGGAATGAACCGAAATTTAGCATTCCGCATAATGTTGGTGCTCCATTTTTATCTATTATACCTTCCAATTGTAAAATTTTACTCTTCTCAACATTTATTAAATTGCTTTTCTTATTCATTAAAATAGAAATGTAGCCATCCAATAAATTTCCATTTAAAAAGGAAAAATCTATTCTATCCTTTGTTCTAAGCTCATCTTCGATTTTATATTTAAAAGATTCATAACTATGAATTTCATAATCTGTCATAGGTAGGTCCTGGTCACCAACACGAATGTATGCCCCTTTACTTTTCCCTTTTCCTTTATAATAACATGGTTTCGAAATTGCATCCATTTCCGGAATTTCTGCTGAACAAATGATTTTTTCTTTATATTTAACAATAGTAAATAAAGGTCTAACTACTGGCTCCATTTCTAGACTTTGCTCAGTAATCTTCTTTTGTAATTCTTGCGGATTTTCTATTCCAACAATTTCATATCCTTTTTTTTCATCAATTCCAAAAATGATAGTACCGCCGTTAGTGTTCGAAAAGCTTGATAATGTATCATAAAGTCTATCAGGACATCCATTTTTGGCAGATTTATACTCAATATTAGGTGTTTCGCACTTTAAGCTTATTGACTGTTCTATTAAAGCTATTAATTCATTTTCAAGCATTGCTTCATCATCTCCGGTATAATTATATATCCAAATTGAAAAAATGTCAATTTAGGAAAATTATTTTTAATTTTACGAAAATATTTACATTTTACGAAAATTTATTTTTTCTTAATTCACTCAATTATATGTGTTTCATTCAGGCAAAAAAACCAATATTCATAGAATATTGGCGTAAATTACTAATTTGTAAACTTTTTCAACGTAATCCTTTAAATCCCGGATGAAATAATAATTGGATTTAGCTAAATATGAAGTATTATTTATCATATTTATGGTTTCTATATTCGTATTTTTCTACCTCATAATCGCGTATAGTTTTATACTTATTTTCATTTATGTTCTTCATAGATATTGAATCCATTAGAATATTTGCCAAATATTCATATTCGCTATACTCATCGATAGATGCTAAAACCAATGCATTTCTAAAATACTTAGCGTGCTCACCAATAAATTTTACATTAACTTTTAAGTTTAACTGT
>JBGVLG010000048.1:0-21419 GCA_045124155.1 Anaeroplasma sp. | reverse complement strand
GAATGAGAATGTCTTACACACTTTTCAAATAAAATAGCATTAAATGTAAAAAAAAGTTATTATGACTTTTCTTAACATTTAATGCTTTTTAGCGTTGTTTTAAACCCAAAAATATAGGGGGTGGTTAAAATTTGTGGTCACAGAATAAAGTGGAAATTGAAAAGGCTAAAATTTGTAAAACAATGAGAAAAAATATTTAAATATTATATCAAGCACAAAAAGATTTTGAATACTTTGGCAGAAAATAAAAGATGTTTTGAAAATGTCCCCTTCTGGAGCTTCAAAACTTATTTCTAAATTATTAGATACAAAGGTAATCATTCAAGTTTTGAAACGAAGAAAGTGAATAAGAGGAGAATGTAAATGGAAATAATAGATGCAATTAAGGAAAGACATAGTGTACGTCAGTATTATGATAAACCAATCGATGAAAAAATAGTATTTGAATTAAATAAAGAGATAGAAGAGTGTAATAAAGAAAGTGGATTAAATATTCAGTTAATTACAAATGAATCAAAAGCTTTTAATTGTTTTATGGCTCATTATGGAAAATTTGTTGATGTTAAAAATTATATTGCATTAATTGGTAAAAAAAGTAAAAATTTAGATGAATTATGTGGCTATTATGGTGAAAAATTAGTATTAAAAGCTCAACAATTGGGATTAAATACATGCTGGGTTGCAATGTCATATAAAAAAATACCATCTGCTTTTGTAATAAATAAAGATGAAAAATTAGTGGTAGTAATTTCAATAGGATATGGTAAGAATAAAGGAAAAACCCATAAATCTAAAACTATTGAAGAAGTAAGTAATGCTTCAACTAATACACCAGAATGGTTTAAAAATGGCGTTGAATTAGCTTTGTTAGCTCTTACTGCAATTAACCAACAAAAATTTAAAATTGTATACAATAATGATACTGTAACATTAAAAGCAGGTATTGGTATATATACAAAATTAGATTTAGGTATCATAAAATATCATTTTGAAATAGGTGCTAATAGAAAAATATAATAAAAATAACTTATTTAAAATAATATTATGATATAATTAAATATGTCTTTATATTAATTATTTATTATGGGGAGAGTAGTATGTTTGATTTACATCATCTAAAAGGAAATACCTATTACATTGATGGACCAACAAATTGTGGTGTATATTTATTAAATAATAATGATGTTATATTATTTGACTGTGGAACAGAAGAAAATGGTATTAAAATTTATGAAACCTTAAAAAATAATAATATGAATATCAAGTATTTAGTATTTTCTCATTGTCATGCTGATCATGCAGGTGGCTGGGAATATATTTATAATAAAACTCACTGTAAGATGATTACATCTAAAGTAGAAAGAGGTTTTTTTAGAGATCCTAAGCTAGATATTGGTTTTTTATATGGTGGATATCCGCTAGATGAATATGATGGGAAATTAATGCATATCGATATGAATGATGAAATATATGGTATGGAAGAATTACCAGAATGTATTAATTGGTTCCATCTTCCAGGACATCACTGGGGTATGGTTGGTATTAAGACACCAGATGATGTATATTTTGTAGCAGACACTTTAGGATCTATAGATTTAGTAGAAAGGGCACATATCCTACTTATTTATGATGTTAAGGGATATTTAGATTCACTTAATTTTGTAGAATCACTTGATGGTCATATGGTTGTACCATCACATAGTGAAGCTACAACTAATATAAAACCAGTAGTAGAATTTAATAAGAATAAGATATTAGAAATAGAAAATGTATTACTTGAATATCTTAAAGAAGAGCATAATTGTATAGAATGTACACAACATATATTTAATCATTATAATTTAAGAATATCTTATAATAAATATATGTTAATATTATCTACAGTAAGAAGCTATTTATCATATCTATCTAATAGTAAAAGAATTAAGAATTATTTTAAAGATAACAGATTAGTATTTATTAATGAGGCCTAGAAATAGGCTTTTTTCATTTGGCTATGTTGTCAGATAATAAAAATGATGTTAATAATCAAGTATATTTGGTTATTTGTTTCATAAAAAAATTGTAAAAAATGCAAACAAGTGTAGTTTTATATACACTTTCTTGACAAAAAAACAAATTTTAACTATAATTAATATAGAAAGAAGGTGTTTTATGTGAAATATTATAAAGAATTATTACAATATCATACCTTTACTCTTAAAGATACATGTCAATTGATAGGAAATATTGATTCTGCTAAGCAATATTTAAAAGAATTAGTAAAAAAGAATGAAGTTCATAGAATAAAAAAGAACTTGTATACTTGTTATGATTTTGCTAAAGGTGAAGATTGTGCAAATAGATTTCAAATAGCGTCTGGTATAAATACTAATTCATATATTTCATATCATAGCGCATTTGAATTTTATGGTTTTTATAATCAAATGTATTATGATTTACAAGTATCTTCTGATAAACGATTTTCCGAATTTGAATATGATAATTATTCATACAAGTGTTATGTTAATGATATAAGTATACAAATTGATTATATACAAGGTGTAAAGGTTACATCAATAGAGCGTACGATAGTTGATTCTATAGATATGCTAGGTAAAGTCATGGATATAGAAGAATTAGTAAAATGTCTAAATTTGATTCATATAGTTAACGAGAATAAGCTGATTGAAGTGTTGAAAGCATATAACAAAGACGTGCTATATCGAAAGGTTGGATATATATTGTCATTTTATATGGATGATTTTAACTTGAATCAATCTTTTTTTGATTTTTGTTTATCTAATTCAAATATAAATAATATAGGTTATTTGGTTAACAATGATAAATCAAATCTAGTATTCAATAAATATTGGGGACTTTACGGTTATCAAGACATTAAAACTATAGCATCAAAAGGAGGAGAGATAGATGTTTAAGTACACTTCTAATGAAATAAGTAGAATAGCTAATAATACAAATTTTAATAAGAATACTACTGAAAAGGTATTAAGGTTATTTTCTATTCTAAATAATATAAGTGATAGTGAAATATCAGATATGCTTGTATTAAAGGGTGGAACAGCAATCAATCTATTTTTACTTGATTTGCCTAGACTTAGTGTTGACATTGACTTTGATTTCAATTTACCGGTAGATAAAGAGAATATGATTCAATATCGTGAAAAGATTGATTCATATATAAGAGGCTTAATGGAAGATGAAGGTTACTATTTAAGTGATAAATCAAAATTTGCTCATTCACTTGATTCATATGTATATTCATACAATACTACATCAGGAGGTAAGGATTTATTAAAAATAGAAATTAATTATTCTGATAGAATGCATGTTTTAAAAACAATAAATAGCAAATCTACAGAAATTCTTGGTGAAAAAGCATATATAAATAGATTGTCAAATAGTGAGCTAATTGGAGCAAAATTAAATGCATTATTAGTTAGAACAACACCTAGAGATGTATATGATGTATATAATTTGTTAAAGAATGATAGTATTGATGATAAAATACTTGTCAAAAAAATATGTATTTTTTATGCATGCTTAGGTTCGGAACTACCTATTGATTTTAATATATTAATAACTACTGCTATAGATAAAATAACAAAATTGAATTTTCAAAAAATAAAAGAAGCATTAATTCCAGTATTGCATAAAGGTGTTAAATTTGATGTAACAGAAATGTGCGAATACGTTGCAGGTGAAATTAAACAAATATTAGTTCTTGATGATAATGAGCTTGAATTTATTAATTATCTCAATAAAAAACAATTTGAACCAAATATTTTATTTAGTGAATATGATATTGAAGATATATCCAAGCATCCAATGGGAATATGGAAAACTAAATAATGGTGATTATATGAATGGGAATAAGCTAATTGAGGAAATTGAAAAATTAAGAGCTGAAAATACAAGATTAAAGCAATTGTTAAAGGCACATAATATAAGTTACGAAATTGTAGAAAAAAGTGGGTTATCAGTTAAAGAGAAAATTGACATATATAAATCATTTTTTAAGGGAAGAGTAGATGCATTTACGGAAAAATATGTAAAAAATGATGGTAGTAAAGGATACTCTGTTGTATGTTCAAATAAGAATACCTCATTATGTCAAATATCTAATGGCGCTATAAAGCCTTGTCTTAATTGTAAACATAAATCATATGCTACATTTACAGATGAATTTTTGGCAAATCATATGAAAGGAAAAAACTCATATGGAATTTATCCAATGATAGATAAAGATAAATGCTATTTTCTTGCTATAGATTTCGATGATGATGAATTTGAAAAAGCAGCTTTAGCGTATAAAAATGAGTGTGCGAAGCTCGGTATAGATGCAGTAATTGAATTATCTCAATCAGGTAAAGGAGCTCATGTTTGGATTTTCTTTGAAGAGTTAACTAATGCTAAAAAAGCAAGAATGCTAGGAGATTATATCTTAATTAATTCAATGTCAAATAATGCAAATATTAGTTTTAAGTCATATGATAGGTTTTTTCCAGCTCAAGATATGGTGGACGATAAAGGATATGGTAATTGTATAGCCTTGCCTTTACAAGGAAATTGCGTTAGAAATAAAACATCAGTATTTGTTAATGATGATTTTGAAATGATAACTAGGCAAATAGAATACTTAGCCAGAGTGAAGAAACTAACTGGAATAGAATTTAACATGCTTATTGACAAAATATGTGTTGATAAGGATTTATTGGAATTAAACAAGAAATCAATAAAAAAAGTAGGACTTATGAAATCTGATTTCCCATTGGATTTAAAAATTGTTATTGAAGATGATATCTATATTTCAAAAAAAGAATTATCGGCTAAAGCTCTAGTTTCATTAAAAAGAATAGCGGTTCTCTTTAATCCTGATTTTTATGAAAAACAAGCGAAAAGAATGTCTACATATAATATTAGTAGAATTATTGAGCTTTATAAAGAAAAGGATGAGTATATTACACTGCCAAGAGGATGTATGGATGACTTGATTGACATCATAAAAAATATTGGCATTCAATATGAAATAATAGACAAACGACCTGACTTCCATCATATTGATTTTGTTTCACATGTTGAATTGTATGAAGAGCAGCTAGAAGCAGTTAATGCATTGTTAGAATATAATAATGGAATTTTGGTTGCGCCAACTGGGTCTGGAAAGACTATAATGGGGATTGAAATTATAAATAGAATTAAGAGACCTACTTTGATTTTAGTTGACCAAGTTAAGCTTATTGATCAATGGAAGGATAGAATACTTAGCTTTGCTGAAATCTCAAGTAATGGCTGTAAAATAGCACCAGGTGTTTTGTATGGTGCAAAGAAGAAATTGAGTGGAATTGTGGATATAGCATCTATTAAATCAATAACTGATAATCTTGACATATATGATAAGTATGAGGTTATTATTGGGGATGAAATACACCATGTTGCAAGTCAAACATATGAAGATGTTATTCGCAAGTTTAAAGCTAGGTATATTTATGGATTGACTGCGACGCCAAAACGTTCTGATCATTTAGAAAAAATTGTTTTTAAATCTATAGGCAATATAAGATATACATTAGTAAATATTAATTCAAGTTTTGATAAGATATTGAAACCTAAATTTACAAAATTTAAGAATAAAGAAGAATATAAACTCATGTCATATACTGAATTGTGTACTGAATTGTTTAGGAATGATGAAAGAAATCGATTGATAGTTAACGATATTACAGATGAATATAATAATGGGAGAAGCATCATTGTTTTGACAGAACGTAATGAGCATATAGACATTTTATATGAGTTGATAAAAGTTAAATGTGAGAATGTATATAAGATTAAAGGCACAGATAAAACGAAAGAGAAAAAACTTTTCAATGAACAAATGAAGCAAATAGGTAATAAATATATTATTATTTCTACAGGAAAGTATCTGGGCGAAGGATTTGATTTACCATCGTTAGATACATTGTTCTTAACTATGCCATTTAAATGGGATGGAAAGTTATCCCAAGCACTTGGAAGAATTGGTAGAAAGCACGAAAGAAAACAAAATACATTAGTGTATGATTATATAGATATAAAAATTGGATTATTTGCACATCAATTTCAGTTAAGATTGAAGGGCTATAAGAAAGATGGCTATATGTTGTTTGATGGAAATGATAAATGTGGCTTATTGTATTCTTACAATAATTACTCATCGAAATTATTAGATGACATTGAAAAAGCGAATAAAGTATTATTTTACTGTAATTACTACGATAAGGAAAAAATGGATGAATTGCTACAATTGAATGACAATATTTGTATGGTATCTGATCTTGAAATTAATTATGATAATGTTACCGTAATGCATTCTGACATCAATGCGATTGTAATAAATGATGAAATAATATGGTATGGAAGTATAAATCCTTTCTGTTGGGCTAAAAAAGATGATACTATATTAAGAATTGTTGATTTCGAGTATGTAAAAGATATTTTCAACACAAAATAAACAAATTTGTTGGTAATAAAATTTGCTAAATAATCTCTATTATAACTTTGTTATAATACTGAAATTTATTGCCTCCCCCATATCTTGATTCAGCACATGCTGATCATGCAGGTGGCTGGGAATATATCTATAATAAAAATCACTGTAAGATGATTACATCTAAAGTAGAAAGAGGTTTTTTTAGAGATCCTAAGCTAGATATTGGTTTTTTATATGGTGGATATCCACTAGATGAATATGATGGAAAATTAATGCATATCGATATGAATGATGAAATCTATAGTATGGAGGAATTACCATTATGTATAGAGTGGTTTCACTTACCTGGGCATCACTGGGGTATGGTTGGTATTAAAACACCGGATGATGTGTATTTTGTAGCAGACACTTTAGGATCTATAGATTTAGTAGAAAGGGCACATATCCTACTTATTTATGATGTTAAGGGATATTTAGATTCACTTAATTTTGTAGAGTCTTTAGATGGTAAGATGGTTGTACCATCACATAGTGAAGCTACAACTAATATAAAACCAGTAGTAGAGTTTAATAAGAATAAGATATTAGAAATAGAAAATGTATTATTAGATTTTCTTAAAGAAGAACATAACTGTACAGAATGTGCTACTCATATATTTAATTATTATAATTTAAGAATTTCTTATAATAAATATATGCTAATTTTATCAACTGTAAGAAGCTATTTATCATATTTAAGTAATAACAAAAGAATAAAGAATTATTTTAAAGATAATAGATTAGTTTTTATAAATGAGAGCAAGTGACTTTACTCTTTTTGATTCACCACTTCGATATCTTACTATCACTTCATTCTTGTTTATGATATTTATCATTCCTTTTAATTCCTTACTACTATTAGTAAGGATATTTTTTATAAGTGGCTCAATTTCAGTTTACTATATACATTATAGTTGTATTAGTTATTATACTGAATTATTTTGATAAATAAAAAAGCTTTAATTAAGAGTTGCCTAATTAAAGCTTTGATTCTATTTTTCTTCATCATCCTTTTTCTTTTGATGACTTTTTTCTAAATATTTATTAAATTTATTAGCTAATTTGAATACCATTAATATCCAGAAGGCAAAGACGGTAATACAAACAATCCAATCATAGATTGAATTAAATGAATCAAACGGTATTATTTTCAATCCAAATACTATTGTTGCAATACCGATACCTCTACCAATAATAATTGAAGGAATAAAGAATTTTAAACGCATTTTAATGGTTCCAGCAATCATTACTAAAGCATCATCTGGAAATAATGGAAATAACATCATAAGTGGAAAATAGATTGCTCCATATTTATTAAACAATTCTGAAGCTTCTTCACATTCCTTTTCACCTAGTATTTTTGTGCAAAGCTTATAACCACCAAATCTTCCTAATAAATACATTGAAAGGCTTGAAATCATTACGCTTGAAAATGATAAAAAGAAAGCTTGTACTGGATTAGAAAAAATAGTTGTTGATAGAATTATAAATGCCATTGATACTCCTGGTACAATACATAATAAAATAGTTAGTATAGTTTGAAGTAGTACAAATATAATTGAACCATACCAAGTATTAGATAGTGCTCCAAATAATTCTTTATTGAAATTAAAACCACCTTCAAAATTAATAATATTGAAGCATCTTAAAATGATTAATGTAATTAAAGATATTATCAATAGGCTTACTATAATGAATAATATTTTTAGAATCTTTTTTTTATTTTCTAGTAGTAGTTTTTTCATTATTAATCCTCTTTGAAATAATATTTATGCTATTAAGTCTAATTATAATTTTATTAGTCAAACACATTTATATCCATTATAGACTTAAAACAAATACTTTTCAAGTATGATTTACATTAATTATTATTTTGACATTTATTTTCATTAGTGCTAGAATATATCAAGCAAAAGGAGAAGGTCTAGTTATGAAAAAATTATTTGTATTTTTAAGCATCTTAGTTGTTATGATACTTTCTGCATGTAATAATTATAAAGATATGACAACTACAATAATAAATGGTGAAGTTATATATAATGGTATTGAAGAAAGAGAAATTTCATTAAAATCAAATGATGAAATTTCTATTGAAATAAACAAAAAGGATGGAATTATTTCTATAAATATTACATCAATTGATAAAAAAGAATATTTTTTATAAGAGTAATGATTTACCTACCTCTAGTTTTAAAGTTGAACTTGAAGCTGGAGATTATATTATAATTGTTGATGCTTATAATTTTAATGGTAGCTATAGTATTGAATAAAGGAAGGGAGTGCCTTCCTTTTATTCTTATAATATGATAGAATAATAACTAAATAATAAACATATAATATTAATAATTGGTTATATTTAGAATTTGAGGTTTTTTTATGGATACGGCATTATCAAAAAAATTTAATATTAAGGAGATTTTTAAATTTACTATCCCTAGTGTAATTATGATGATGTTTTTTTCATTATATACAATTGTTGATGGAATATTTATTTCTAATTATGTTGGTACTTTAGCATTAGGAGCATTAAATATAATTTTTCCATTTCAATGCTTATGTATAGGTTTAGCAATTATGATTGCAACAGGAGGTAGTGCTATTGTCGCAAGATATTTAGGAGAGAATGAAAATGAAAAGGCTAAATCATTATTTACATTATTTGTAGTATTTGAAATATTTGTAGCCATATTAATGCTATTAATTGGATTGGTATTTCAAGAACAAATAGTATACTTATTAGGAGCTAGTGATCTTCAAAAGCCTTTCGCTTTAGAATATTTTAGAATATATCTTTCAATGCTTCCTTTTATTTTTTTGCAAAATGCTTTTCAAACTCTTTTTGTTACTGCCGGTCATCCTAAACTAGGATTATTTTTGATTATTCTAGCAGGTATTACAAATATAGGATTAGATTTTGTATTTTTAGATTTATTTAGTATGGGTATTAGTGGTGCTGCATTAGGTACTGTAATTGCTTGTATGGTGCCATCAGTTACAGGATTAATATATTTTAGTTTTAATAGAAAAGGAACTTTATATTTTGTAAAATTTAAGATTGATTTTAGGAATATAAGAGGTGCTATGCTAAATGGTTCTTCAGAAATGATCACGAATTTAGCCAATGCAATTACAACATTTTTATTTAATATGCAATGCATGAGGTTTTATTCTGAAGATGGGGTTTCTGCAATCACAATAATTCTATATTTTCAATTTTTAATTTCTGCAATATATTTTGGGTATTCTACTGGAATAGCTCCTGTAATATCATATAAGTATGGAAGTAATGATAAGAATCAATTAAAATATATTTATAGTAGAAGTTTAATGATTATAATTGGTATTTCAGTAATAGCTTTTACAGCATCATTTGGTTTAATATATCCAGTAACTAGTTTATTTTCAAATAATAATGATAATGTATATAATATTGTAATAAGTAATTATAAATACTATGCACCATCATTTTTGATTTTTGGGATATCAGTATTTGCATCAAGCTTCTTTACCGCTCTTGGTAATGGAATTATTTCAGGAATTATTTCCTTTTCAAGAACATTTTTATTTTTGTCTTTATCTTTAATATTATTACCTCTTATATTTAATGAAGCAGGAATTTGGATATCTGTACCAGTAGCAGAAGTTATTGGTTTAATAGTTTCTATTATTTGTTTATTTAAATATAAAAATAAATATCTATTATAAATTCATGATTTCTTTTCAATATTAATATTTCGAAATTTACATAGTAATTATATTTTTTGACAAAATGTTTTATTTAAAATGTTTAAAATATAATCGACTAAAAAATTATATTTTTAGTTATGCTTGGAATGTTAAATATGTGTGGTGATAATTAATCAGATTTAAAAATATTGATAATTTATAACCTAAACTTTCGTAATATTTTTATACGTTATTAATTTCTTCTATAAATTTTTTAACATTATTTTCTGATAATTCTAGTTTTGACAATACATCTTTGATGCACTTTGTTAATGCATAACGCAAAGACCATGTATTGTCTTTTTTTCTGTAAATAATTAATTTTGACATCTCTGAAAGAACTGTAAATGTTGTGGTTGTTGAGGTTGATTTCAATATTTCCTTAATATAATATCTAAATGTTTCCACTATGCATAATGCCACAAATGCTACAAACATTTTACCATTATATGTATTATCATTATGGGTTAATGCTTTAGCTATATCAAGATGACTTTTTATTCTTTTAAATCCTTTTTCACACTTATCTCTTGTTCTTGCAATTATTATTAGTTCTTTTGAGGACAAATTAGTGTTTGTTAGTATGATAAACATTCCAGCTCTTTTCATTTCCTCATTAATTTTATTTATATTTCTTGTAAAACTAAATGGGCTTTTTCTTGATTTAATATTGATTTTTGTAATATTGAAAAATTTACCAAATTTTTCAACAAGTTCTTTTGAATAGTATTTTGTTGTTCTTAGTTTTGCTTCAATTTGTAATAGTGAATTATGAATAGTGTTCTTTTCTTCACTTGCTCTTTCTGGATCATAATATATATGCACATTTAACTCTGTATCTTTATCTAACAGGTATTTTTCATCATGTAATAATCCATATACATTTTCTTCTTTTATATAATAATTTTCATCTTCTAAAAGTTTTACATATTTATCAAGTATAATATTTGCTTTCTTATTATTTTCGGGTGTCATTATTGCAAATTCACTGTCTTTTATTGAACTTAATGATTTTTTTACGAAATATCCCCTATCAAGCATAAAAAATAACTTTGATAATCCTAAAACATTAGCTCTTTCTAATGTTTTAGGAAGTTCAGTTTTATCTAATAAAGAACCATAAAAATGTTCATAAAAAATCGGAATTCCAGTGTCCTCATCAACCATTAATGCAGTATTAATAACTGGCAACCCTTCATCAACCTTTGGATGTCCATACTCTGCACCACTTATTTTTTCTGCTGAAGTATTTTGATTTGTTGAATCAAATGCTATACATCTTTTATCTCTTAATTGATTTCTCATTACATAAGCCTTGTAATAATCACTTAAAAAATCATCAATTGATTCTTGATTAATTGATTGATATAATTCGGTAATCATTGATGGAGTCATTGATGTAGTTAAACCTGAATAGTTAGAAAAAGCCCATTTATCATAGTGCTGTGAAGTTGAATCTTCACTATCTATATATGATATAGCTAATGCTAAAATTTTTTTATATATTTTAGGAAAGTTTTTAATCAAAGAATCATACAATCCATATTTTTTAGCTGATTCTAATAAACATAAATAAGCTCCTGCATGTAAATATGTATCAAGTTTTTGAGGTTCTTCAATAATTTCTACTTTATTATTAGGAAAGAATTTATAATAGTTTTCATTAGGATATATTTTAGTTTTATCATCCATAGATACTAATTTCCCAATAATAATTCTATCATCTTGTGAATGCTTAGTTGCAGGATCCCACCAAACCTTACTCCAATAATAGACATAACCGGTATTATAAACCTTAATATTACTCAATTCAGAAATATCAATAATTTTATCTTTTTTATACATAAAACGCCCTCCATTCCTACGTATAAATTATACGATAAAATACAAAAATTCAAGTGTTTTCTTAAAAAATCGTACTTTTTTTAGTGAATAACACTTGAAATGATTTTTTTGATAATATTTTTATAATGCGTATAAAAAAACTCGAAAGTTTAGGATCAAAAAAACAAATTTCATATTTTTCCCCTTTCGAAAACGTTTAAGTACGTAGATATTATATGTTAGTATGTGTAAAAATCAATAATAAATCCTGATTTATTTGTATTTTTTTCTATGATTTATATATACTTCTATTATTTTTTGATTGAAGTGGTTAAAATGGTGAAAATAAATGATATCGCTGAAAGATGTGGACTTTCTGTTGCTTCTGTCAGCAAGGCATTACATGATAAAACTGATATCAATCCGAAAACGGTTGAGTATGTTAAAAAGGTAGCAAAGGAAATGGGCTATATTCCTAATTCATCTGCTAGAATGCTAAAAACTAATCATTCCTATATAATAGGTTTACTTTTTATTGATTCAACAAATTCAGGCTTACCCCATGAATATTTTTCTATTATATTAAGTAATATTAGAGATGAATGTAAAAAACAAGGTTATGATATTACCTTTATCTCTAATCAGCTAGGTAAAAGCGAATGTAGCTACTATGAACATGCCAAATATCGAAAGTGTGATGGAGTTATCATCGCATGTGCAGATTTTAAGGACCTAAGAGTAATAGAAATTGTTGAAAGCGAAATTCCAACCATAACAATAGATTATGATTTTAATGATCATTCATCAGTAAATTCAGACAATATATAAGGAATGAAGGATATCATTAAATATCTATATGAAATGGGTCATCGAAATATTGCATTTATACATGGAGAATTAACTTCAGTTACTCAAAAACGTATAAAAGGCTTCTATAATGCTTGTAGTGAATATGGGATTGAAGTTAATGAAGATTTTGTAAGAGAAGGAAGATAACATATCCCTAAGGTATCTGGTCAGATAACAAGAGAGCTTCTACAAAATAAGAATAGACCAACAGTAATAATTTATCCTGATGACTATTCTTTATTGGGAGGAATTAATGAAATAGAAAAGCATGGCTTAAGAATTCCTGAGGATATAAGTGTTGTAGGCTATGATGGTATTTTACTTTCAAGACTTATGCGTCCAATCTTTACAACCTATGTTCAGGACGCAGTAGAAATAGGTAAAAAAGCTTTAGAGAAGCTTATAGAAATAATTGATAATCCTAAAGCCTCATTACCAGAAAGAATTAGTGTTGTAGGTAAGCTTCAAGAGGGACAAACGGTAAAAAAACTAAATTAATTTCTCATATAAATCTAAAATGTATTTTCTTATTCGAAAACGTTTAAGTTTTTATTTACTTTTAATAAAAAATGGTATGATAAAAATACAAGCTATTAGTTTAAAATTAATAGAGGTTGAGTCTATGTTTAATAAAGATTTTATTTTTGGCTGTGCTACAGCAGCATCACAAATAGAAGGAGCTTATTTAGATGATGGTAAAGTACCATCAATTTGGGATAAATTTTGTGAAAAAGAAAATGCCATTATTGATGGCTCTAATATTAAAATTGCTTGTAATTCATACTATAAATATAAAGAGGATATTTCATTATTAAAGGAATTAGGAGTAAAATCCTATAGATTTTCAATTAATTGGTGCCGAATTATTAATAAAAATAATGAGGTTAATTATAAAGGAATAGAATATTATAAAAATTTAGCTAAAGAATGTTTAAATAATGGAATTACACCATGTGCTACATTATATCATTGGGATATGCCTCAATATATTTTTGAAAAAGGTGGTCTATTAAATGATGATTTTTCTGACTTGTTTAGCTTCTATGTAGACGTATTTACTAAAAATCTTAGTGATTTAATTAAGGATTATATTACAATAAATGAACCTCAGGTAATAATCTTTTTAGGTCATAGAATTGGTAATCACGCTCCTGGCTTGTCATTAAGCAATAAAGAAATATTATTAGCAATTCATAATTTATTAAAGGCACATGGAAAGGCAGTTAAAATTATTAGAAAAAATGTATTAAATTCAACAATAGGCTTTTCTCCATGTTCAAGAGGCATTGTACCTGTAAATAATGATATTGATTTATATAATAAATGTAAGGAATATTATTTTTCATTAAGAAATGATTATGAATTTCCTAATTTAATATCAATATATAGTGACCCAGTATTTTTAGGAGATTATCCTAATGAATATTATGAAATGTTTAAAGATATTCTTCCTAATATTACAAAAGAGGATCTAGAGTTAATTAATCAACCTATTGATTATTGTTATCAAAATGTTTATTCGGGAGATTATTATGATTTAATTGATAATAAATTAACAAAGCTACCTTTTCCATACAGCTATCCCGAAGGAAACATCAATTGGCTTCAGGTAGTTCCTGAAAGTCTTTATTATATTCCAAAATTTTTATATGAAAGATATCATCACCCAATTATTATTTCTGAAAATGGTAATTGTTGTCATGATAGTATTTCTTTAGATGGAAAAGTTCATGACCCTAATAGAATAGATTACATTCATAGATTTATAAAAGAATTAGAAAAAGCCTCAAATGAGGTTGATATTAGAGGCTATTACTATTGGAGCCTTTTAGATAATTTTGAATGGACCGAAGGATTCACGAAGAGATTTGGATTAGTGTATGTTGATTTTAAAACCTTTGAAAATAACTAAAAAAGATTCATTCTATGAATATCAAAAAATAATAAAGGAAGTAAAATAATATGAGTTTCATTGAACTAAAGAATAAATATAATACAGAGGTTATTTTATGTACTATAGGAGCTTCTATAGTAGATATTAAAACATCTGATAATCTAGGTAATGTTTCATCGATTATAACCACTCCTAAAAATAGAAAAGATTTTCCTAATGCCACTTCTTATTTTGGTAAAACTATAGGCAGGACTGGTGGAAGAATTTCTAATTCTAAGTTTATTTTAAATGATAGAGAATATACTATTCCTTCAAATGATCCTAATGGATTACATGGTGGTATTGATTCCTTAAGCTATAAAGAATTCAGTTATAAAATAAGAGAAGATGATGATGCATATATTTGTGAATTTAGTATTGAATCTCCTCATTTAGAATCAGGATATCCTGGTAATTTATCACTAGATGTAATATATAAATTATATAAAAATGAAAATAAACTTACTATTAATTATTTAGCTACTTCTGATATGGATACTTTATTAAATTTAAGTAATCATGCTTATTTTAATTTAAACGCTGAAAGTGGAAATAATATATTAGAACATACTTTATATATTAATTCTTCTAAGATGGAATCAATAAAAAATGCTATTCCATCAGAGATAGTTACATGTAATGAATTATATTCATTTAAAAATCCTCATCAAATTAAGGACTACTTATTTGATGAAAGTATTATTAATAATACTAATGGTTATGATCATCCTTATATCTTTGATTCTAATTCAAATGAACAAATAGTATTATTTGATAATGTTACCAAAAGAAAGCTTACAGTATCTACAAGCTATCCTGCAGTAGTAGTATACACTTGTAATTATATTGAGGATATTGTTATGAATAATAATAGAAAACAAAAACAATATGATTCTATATGCTTAGAATGTATGTATTTACCTAATTCTATTAATAGTGATTTTATTGATGATAAGAAGGATATATTGAGAAAAGATAAGGTATATAACGAATATATATCTTTCAAATTTAATTAGGTGAAATAATATGAAAAAGTTAATTGGATATATGAATGGTATTAACCTTGGGGATGGTTAAGCCAAGGAAGTAAGGAAAAAGCTCATTTAGATAGTTTTATTACCAAAAATGATATTAAAAGAATCAAAGAGGAATTAAAATGTGATCATTTGATATTACCTGTTGGTTATGAAATTATTGATAATGAAGGAGAAATAGTAGAATCAGGCTTTAATTATATAGAATCCTGTATTAATTGGTGTAGGGAATATTATTTAAACGTTGTTCTAGATTTACATAAAACACCAGGCTATGTATTTGATGATATCGAAGGTTCAAAAGGATTTTTTGGTAATTTAGAATTAGAAAATAGATTTTTAACTATTTGGGATAGATTATCAAAAAGATTTTCAAAATACACTGATATGATGATGTTTGAAATGCTTAATGAGGTTACTGATACTTCATATTTAGAATTATGGAATGATTTAGCATTAAGATGCATTAAGGTTATTAGAAAGAATGCTCCAAAGGTAAAAATATTATTTGGTGGAGTAAATTATTCTAGTGTAGCATTAGTTAAATATATTCCAAAACCATATGATGAAAATATTGCATATAATGTTCATTGTTATGAACCTCTAATTTTTACACATCAGGGAGCCTATTGGGTAGAAAATATGCCAAGAGATTTTAGAATTAGCTATCCTTTTAAAAAGGAAGAATATTTATCTTTATTAAAAAAGGTTCCACAAGCAGAATGTGGTCCATTTAAAAAGGATCCTGAAAAGCTAATTAAAAAGCTTGGAATAGAATTCTTTAGATAAATATTTAAAGAAGCAGTAGAATATGCAGAAAAAAATAATGTTTCTTTATATTGTGGAGAATATGGGGTTATAGATTTAGCAGAACCTAAATCATCTTTAAGATGGCTTAAAGATATTAATACTTGTTTTGAGGAATATGGTATAGGAAGTGCTATTTGGAGCTACAAGGAAATGGATTTTGGTATTATTGGAGATTATTATTCATCAATTTATGATGAAATAATTAATGTTTTATAGTTTTATTCTTATTCCTTTTTTGGGAGAAGAACCTTGTTTTATAGGCTCTTTTCTTTTTATAAAAAAAAAGTCTATTCATTTGAATAGACAATTAATCCTTGTGATTATGCTTATCAATTGGATCAAATAAAATATAAAATGCTGGAATTAATAAAAATATAACCCATAATGGATGCCATAATCCTAAAAACATACCTAAGGCACAATAACAAGCAACAATTAATACTGGGAATGCAAACTCAGTAAACTTTTTCTTTTTTATTGCATCAAAGAATGATGGAATAATTGGAATTAATATTAATAAAAACCAATAATGAGTCCATCCCTTTCCATTTGGAAGAAAGAAACCTAATAAAATATAGCTAGTTAATAGTAAAAATGCTGATAAAGCTGTTAATGCTCCTTGAACTATTTCTAGCTTTTTATTTTTAATTGTTTCTTTTACACTAACTTCCTCATTAGTTTTTCCATCAACTAATATAATATCATTATCCTTAAATAATACTCTATTATTTTCATCATCAGATAAAACACCATCGCATTCATTTGCTTCTTTATTCTCTTTAATCAATTCAATTGCATCTTCACCATTTAATAGCTCATCTAGAGTTAAATTATAAATTTTTGCAAGTTCAATTAAATTATCAGTATCAGGTGATGATTCACTTCTTTCCCATTTTGATACTGCTTGGCGGCTAACTCCAAGCTTACTAGCTAATTCCTCTTGTGATAGATTATGAGCCTTTCTTAATTCACATAATCTGTTTGCAGTTTTAATATTCATATTTTTGTCCTCCTCAATTTACAGCCTAATTATATGAAGAATAGGTGGTTTCCTCTACCAATTCTAGTTTGAGAATACGCAACTTTTGGTTGCAAATAGCTTATTTTTATATATTTTACCATATTTTTTTATAAAAATGATATGATATTAATTTATAAATTATTTTCATTTAGAAAATCTATTACATATTGATTAATTAGACTTAAATTCTCTTTAGCTGAAGTTTTTGAATCTGTACCAGATAATATCCAAGATAAGAATGGACTTTGTAATTGAAAATCACATAAATGCATATGTCCAATACCACTAATATATTTATTTACATATTTAGGATTATTTGAATTTAGAAGCTTATAATTTTGTTCATATTGAATCCATTCACCTAAATGAGAATAGCTAGAATCTGAATATATATTTAATACTGGTACAGGATATTCTAAATCTGTAAATATAAATTTATTATTCTCTATACCAGTAATATCACACATAAATGCTGATTCTAAAGCTATAACAGCACTAATGTCATCTCTATAGCGTGGTAATCCTAAACAAGCATTACCTCCTAATGAATGTCCGATTGCGATGATTTTATTAGTATCTATTAGCTTATAAATAGGATGAAGAGTGGAATTATTTTTGATTATATCAATAATAAATGATAAATCTTTAACTCTAATATCCATCCATTTTTTAAAATGTTCTAAGCTTAATTCTATATTTTTTTTAGGATTATCAGATAAGATTTCATTTAAAAATTCATTAGATATTTTTATAGTACTACCATCACTTAATTTTGTTTCAAATGCATGATAGGTATGTGAAACTGAAACAACTACATATCCTCTTGATGCTAATTCCTCACATAAGGTTTTATTATTATTTATTGTACCAAAGGAACCATGAGAAAATATTACAAGAGGAGCTTCATTTAAACTTAATTCCTTTGAATACCAAATTCCTATTTGAAGCTCTCTTTTAGAACCATCATTTTTATAGGTCTCAATTCTTGATTCATCCTTATAAAACTCTTCAGTATATTCTATTTTATAAGAACCAGTAGGTTTAATTACTTCAATTTTAGGAAATAGCATCACCCAAAATGTTGCGATAAATAATAAAATAGAAGCACCTAGCGCTAAATATCCTGGTATACAGTGGTTGCCTTTATAAATAGCTAAAAATAATATTATTGCTATTTCAATTGTAATAATTATTAAAAATGTTATATTTCTTATTCGCATATTTATTTTCCTTTTATTCCGTTTAATAATGATTGTGATACCATTTGAATTCTATTTCTAACCTCATCTTTAGAAATAGCTAATATTCCTGTTGTAACTAATACTAATAATCCATGAGTATATATAATTATATTTTCTACATAAAATTTAGCATCATCTAAAGATATTTCATATATTTTAGCTAATTTTTTAGCAATCATTACATTATCAGTATCATTTTCAAAATCATTTAAATCACCTAAATGATATTTGCTACCACCATCTAAATAAAGATATTTAAATAAATTAGGAATATCATAGGCTATTTTTATATATCCTTCTTTTACTTGATTAAAAATATTTGTATTTTCTTTAGGCTCCATAATGGAATTAGCATATTTTATTGCATAATTTTTAAGTTCAATTCTAAATGATTCCATATTTTTAAAATGCCAAGAGATTGGCTGTGTAGAACAACCAATTTTTTTGGCTATTGTTTTAATATTAACTTTTTCATAGCCTTCAGCTATTAATAGCTCTAAGGCATTTTTTAAAATTAAATCCTTAGGTATAGTTGGTTTTGTTGGCATAATTTTCTCCTTAAATACTATAAACGCGTTTATAGTATTATATCATATTTTAATTTTTTGTAAATCCTAAACTTTTCCACTTTTATATAACTAAAAATAAATGAGCCAAAATTAATGGCTCATATTAAGTAAATTAATATATGATTTTAATGTATCCTCACTCAGATTTAACTCAGTGAGGATTTTCTTTTGTTTTCCAGTTAATGCATATTTTCTTACATAAACATCATTAATCTTTGTAACTTCTATTTTAGATAATTCTTTAAATACCGTTATTAAAGTATCGTTTGAATTTTCTTTTAAATATTTTTTAAGTTTAGTATTAATACTAGCTTTTATTATTGATGAAATAAAAGCTATAAATGTTTTAACTTTTATTTTAGTATCACTATGAACTTTGAATTTATTCATATTCATATATGATTTGATATCTCTAAATGTCTTTTCGATAATATCTCTTTTTCTATATTCATCAATTACATAAGAAGTATCTAATTTATCTTTAGTAACTATAGCGAAGAAACCACATAAATCCATTTCGCCTTGAATAATTTGATTATTAACATCATATTTATTTATATATCCATCTTTATCCTCTTCAAATAAGAAATATTTTTTATATGGCTTTAATTCTGCTTTCTTAGTTTTCTTGTTTTCTAATATTATTTTTAAACATTCTTCATAATAAGCTAAATTAGAAGCTAATATTTTCCTTTCTATTGAAGCTTTTTCATCATCATAATAAATATGTAAATATTTTAATTTTTTATCCTTAAACACATCTCTTTCAAGAGTTATTCCATATAAGTTATGTGATGAAATAAAATATTTATATTGATTCTTTATTTTATTCATATTCGCTATTATTGAATTATGAATTATATCAAGCGATGTTTTAGCCATAATAATATATTTAAAGCCATTTTCCTCTAAATAATCTAAATTATTTTTAGAAAACATGCCTCTATCTAAAATAAATGTAATATTTTTATCGCTATATCCATAATTCTTGGCTTTATCTATCATTATTTTAGTTTGACTCATATCAGTAATTGAGCCTGGATACAATTCATAAAATAAAGGCATACCAGTATTATGATCTATAGCATAAGAAAGATTGATTTGTGGTAATCCTTCATCATCTTTTGGCTTACCATATTCAGCAAGTGATGATTCAGATATACTACTATTCATATTAGTGCCATCAAAATCAATTAATATTTCGTCTTTTTCTTCTTTTAAATTATTCCATCCACTTAAAAAAGAAGAAATATTATCATCAGTTAATGTGTTAATAATTCTTGAGATTTGAGAATCAGAATATATTTTATTACAATACGAATAATATTCTCTTATGAAATATTTATAATACTGAGTAGCAGTATTAAAGCCAAATGTATAATAATAAATTAAATCTTTAAATATATCGCTATTTTCAGGAATTATAAAAGATAATAAATTAGAAATACCTAAATTAGATAATTCTCTATCAAAAACCATCATAGCACCAACTTTGATACAATCTGAAAATTCTGGTGCTTCAACTAAATATTCTTCAGGAGAATCATAATATTTAAAATAATTATCATTAGGATACATTTTAGTATCATCATATTTTTTACCAATACATATTCTTTTATCAGTATTATATCTTTTATCAGGATTATAAACAGATTCAATTACATGATAAATATAAACATTACCATTTTGAGGCTTTTCTCTAGTGTTTTTAGGAATAGTAACAAGTGTATCTTTAAGCATAGAAGCACCGCCCTTCTATTTAGTTATATTATACAACTAAATAAAGAAAAATGCAATCTAAAAGCAAAAGAAAAATCAATGAATTTAGGCTTATTGTTACCCAAAATCATTGATTTTTATAATTTTGATTATTTAGTAGTATAATTTATGAAAAGTTTAGG
>JBGVLG010000047.1:0-1902 GCA_045124155.1 Anaeroplasma sp. | reverse complement strand
TTTAAATAAAGAAAAGGCAATCTATAAAAAGGTATAGAATGCCTTAACTTTGTTGGGAGGGGAGATGTATATGTTTGTAAATGTAAGATTAATGGGGAAGGTATAGTTAGAACATATCGTTACTATTCTATACCATAAATAGACTTTCTGTTTTTTTGATTTAGAAGTGCTCTTAAACGTTGTCGTATCAACGTTTATAGCGATTTTTCTATTTTTCGGATTTAGAAATTTTATGCCGATTTTATCGTAATAAAATAAAAAGGTGCTTATCGCACCCTCTTAGTTTTATCATATTCTTTTTTATTTTCATTGGTTTTTATTTTAGCACAATCTTTACAGTATTGAGTTTTATTTCCTTTTGCTAAAACAAGTTTGCCACATTCTTTACATCTAATAAGTTTACCACCATTTTTCAAATAATCATAATAAACATTAAACGCTTCAAAGTCTGTTATCTCTATTAATTGTTTACTGTCGGGAAATACATAATGTAATTTAATACGACTTGCTAACTGACCTAATCCTAATTCAATCATTCCACAATCAATTAAATATCTCCACATTTCAATTCTTTGTTTTCTAGTAAATACAATATGTGCCAACGAATTTAATTTCGTATATTCAATTTTAACTAATCCATTATCTGAATATCCTACTCCAATTTTAACTTTATACATACACAACAATGTAAATAGTAACTTACGTTCACGTTCTGTTCTTCCCATTTCTTGAATAGTCTGCCATTCTTGAACTGTAATTATAATATGGTCTAATTTATTTATATTTGTTTTATCACTCGTATTCGACTTAATTATATTTTCTATCACTTCATCATCAACGCTACCGCCAATACCTTTAATATAAAGTCTTAGGTTTCTTTCTATTTCTTTATTATTCATACCTAATTCAAAATAATAATATTTAGTAAGAGTGACTAGAGCTTTAAAGAGATTTTTCTCTTTAACTGCTCCAGTCAATATTTTTTTAGCATACTCTATTTCATTTCCAATTAATGCCATTAGCATCTACCTCTTCCATTCTAAATTTCATTCCTTTAAATGTTATATCTCCATCTTCATCTTTAATAGGGAATCGTAATTTATTATAACCGTTTGCAATTAAGTTTTTAATAATCTGTTCTCCAAACATATCCCAGAGTAAATCTTTAGAATTTTTATCTGCATAGCAAATATCAATCATAATATTACAACATTCTTCTATTGTGCTACATTGGTCAATAATTCTATCTTTGAACTGTTCTCTCAACATTAAATTAATTGAAGTTTTATTTTCTACATCCAAATATCCTTTATTCATGTTTTGAAGAATTATATGCACATCGTTATCATATTCTTCTTTGAGTTTTTTTATTCTGTTGTATATTGTTGTAGAATAGTTTATATTAGGTGTTTTTAATTTGTCAACATCAAATTCTTTAACATCAAATAAATCTTTATCTGCGAAATGTTTTTCAATATGCCATGCAATACGGTTAATAACGGAAGGTGACACATTAACTGGACAACCTAAAGCAAATGCTTCATATTCTCGTCTTTCCTCTTCTGTTTTATCTTGTTTATCTCGTAGTTCTTCAATAGTCATATTAAATTTAGCTTCACATACTTCATTATTTGCTTTGTAATATTTACCATACTCTGCTTTTAGTTTATCATAGTTATAAATCATAAAGTATGGTTTTTTATTTGCTAGAATACGTTGGTTAAACTCTTTAGCTTTAATTGTTTCTTCATCATCGTCTGGTCTAATTTTGTTAATTTTATAATCATACCATTCTTTAGGAACTGGACGGTATTCAATTCCTTTAGCTAAGTCAATACTGTTTTGTTGGAAATCTTGCATACAAGTAATACGGTAGTGAAGCTCATTCCATTCTGGAGTACC
>JBGVLG010000046.1:0-7756 GCA_045124155.1 Anaeroplasma sp. | reverse complement strand
ATATGTCTTTCACATACGAAGTAAGATCCAGTATAATAATCAATTATTATGAAGCGACTTCCAAAACTCATAATTTCATCAAATTCTTTCCATTGAACTATTTCTGCTTTGTTAAGTAATTCGATTTTAGTTGGTTCATCTATTTTGTATTTATTTTCACTAGCTGTGAATCCAGTAGAATTAAACATCATTAGGATTATTAATAAAATACATACTACTTTTTTACAGTACTTCAATGCTATTTGGATTAATTTCATTATGTCATCTCCTATATTAGTATCATAGCTACTATTTTTATTATGATACTAAGTAATATCCATTTTTCTAAATCATCAAATCCTAATATTTTTAGAAGTATTAATACTGTTATTACTATTATCGATAGTTTATCGACTGCTGTTAGTATGATAACTGGGTTTAAAAGTATAGTTTTAATCCAATCTACTCCAGTTATTATTATTTTGCAGAATTGAGAAATAACTTCTAGTGCATCCTGTGTTCCTTCTTTTATAGTAATAACTTTATTTCTAAAATCAGTTACATTATTTGATATATTAGATATAAATGAAAAAGCATTATCTTGATTTATGATAGGTTTCATTGTTTTTCACCTCTTCTTTCATATCTTTTTCTATAAGTAATTTTATATATGCACTAAATCCAAGTAGTTCAGATTTTCTATTAGCAAATTCAAGTAAGTCATTTTCCTTTTGATTATTTTTAAAACTAACATGTTTTCTTCTTTCCATTTTTTATGCTCCTTTCTTTTTGGTCATACTTATATATATGAGTAATTTATAAAAATGTGCTTATGTGTGAAAAAATTCATTTTATTTTATGTATATTATTAATTTCTTTGGTTAAGATATAAGTAAATAATCTGGACCAAGAAAGGAGATTTATTATGAAGAGAATAATATTAACTACTTTAATAGCTGCTGGATTAATGGTAAGTAATGTTAATGCTTATATGGAAGATATTAAATATAATTCAAATGAATATATTTTCAAAATAAATGACTATATAGGAGAGTTAAATTGTAATTTAGATAAGAATGAAACATCTTTATTTAAAGGATTAAGAGCTGGTTATATTGAACCAGAGTTAGAAAATTTAAAAGAATTAAAAATAGGTGTTAGTGGATTGAGTGATAATATTAGAAGTTATAAAATAGATAACAATGAATTACAGAATCTTCATAATGAATTTGTAGCTGAACTGGATGATCTTGTTAAGAATTTAGATAAAAGTATAAATAATAAAATAGAGATATTGGAAAATTATAACTGTGTATCTGCTTTTGTAAAATTGATTACTTATGATGATACTAAAACAAGTGAAATAAATGAAAATATAGATAAGATAAATAAATTATATAAAGAGATAAATTCATTTTATACAAAATAGATAATCTTCATTTTGAAGGTTATCTTTTTATTTTTGTCAAAATGTTTGGAACGGTTTTGTCACGTTTTACATATATATTATCATACCAAATTTTTCTTTTTCAACTTGTTGGATAAGACAAATTCTGGAAGATAAAATATGTAACGTAACGTAGTGGCTTGTCCTGAATGTAGTTAAATAAAATATTGCAAAATAAAAATACTCTAGCTTATCACTAGAGTTATTTTTTATCTTCTTTTTCTTTCTCCATAGCTTCTTTTAATACTGATTTTATGAATCCACTTACACCTATTACACTTGACTTCTCTTCTATCCAGTTGTAAATCTCTATATCATCTATTCTTTCTTTAAAAGATATTTGGATTCTTAATGATTGTTTTTTACTCATATTATTAGCTCCTTATTTAAGTAATTTATAGTAGATATACTAAAATATATGTATTTCTACTACAAAATGTGTAAAAAATAATACTCAATTTATGTAAATTTATTAAATTTATATATTTTTATTAAATTCTTATAAATTTATATAAATTTAAGTAACATTTATGGTATAATATCACATATAATTTATTAAAAACCATTAAATTTAATTAAATTTATTAAATTTAAGAAAGGATATAATTATGACAAATAGTTTTGGAAGAAAAATAAAGAATGTATTCTCTTTGACATTTAAAAAAGATGAAGAAAAAATAAAATTATTTTTAAATGAGCAAGTTTGCCCAAGTGCATATATAAAGGATCTTATAGTTCAAGATATGCTTAAACAATCTAAAAACAATGTAGTAGATGATTATAAGATAGAAGTTAATAATGAAACAGAAGATATAAGTGGTTTTGATTTTTCTTTAGAAGATTAATAATATATATATAATGGAGGCCCTAAAATGAGAATAGGAATAGATATAGGAAATTACCAAGTTAAAACAAGTGAAAATATAATATTTGATAGTAAAATTACAACTGAAAGATACTTTGGAACTGATGCAGATACAATAACTATAAGTAATAAAACATATTACTTAGGTGAAGGAAACTTTGAAATAGAAGCAAGAAAGTTTGATAAAGAAAACTTTATACCTTTGGTTTTAGGAGCTATATGTAAAAGTACAGATGCAGATTTAATAGATTTAGCTATAGGACTACCAATTATACAGTTTAAGGATAAAAATACAAGAACTGAACTAATAAATATGTTGCAGGGAAATACTTATAAAGTTGTTTATAATAAGATCCCATCAACTAAGATAATAAGAAGTGTTCAAGTTTTCCCAGAAGGAATAGCAGGATATTTATATATGAAAAATAAAGGTTTATTAAATGCAGTTGGAAATAGAGATAGTATATTAATAGATATAGGTGGTAAGACTACAGATATAGCTCTTATAAAAAATAACAAAGCTACTTTACCGACTTCTATAAATATTGGAACTATAGATATATATTATGCAATAGCTAAAGCATTAAGAGAAAAATACTATGATGCTAAAATAGATGTAGAGAAGATCCAGGATTATTTAGATAAAGGATTCTACTACAAAGGTGAACTGCAAGATATATCATTTGCTATAAATACTACTAAAACATTATTTAAACAAATATATGATGAACTTAAAATAAACTACTCAATAGAAACAGATGCAGTTGTTGTAATGGGTGGTGGTGCTAAAATTCTAGGCTCAATCTTTAAGAAAAATATAAAAGGCATAATTGTAATGGATAATATAGATAGAGATGTATTTGCAAATGCTCGAGGATATAAAATGTTAATGAAATAAAATAACACCAGGTATAATGCCTGGTGTTTTATATTGGTTTAAAATCAGCCTTTTCTTTTATTGTTTATATCTCTTATCTTTATCATTAAGTTAGCTACATTAACTCCAGCTTTAGTTAAATCAGCATTATCTTTTATTAATTCATTTTTATTTAATACTAATAACTGGTCCTTATTAACTAAAACTAAATTGTTTATATCTAAGTTAAGCTTATTTCCATCTGCAAATATAACATTATGATTCTTTGGTATTTCTCCATAATGCTCTTCATAGATTACTCTATGTTTTAATTTCCATTTGTTAGGTTCAGCTACTTTAACTTCAGTATATCCATATACATTTATTCTTTCTGAACCTACTTCTCTATGATTAGCTGGTATATCACCTTTTTTAAAGCTCGTTTTATTAGGCTTCATAATGCCTTTAGTACCTTTATTATAAGGTATTCTTCCTTTTTCATATCTTCCAGTACGACCAGTGTTTAAGTTATATCTTTTTATAGCTGATGTAATTTGTGTCATAGTAAAATCATAGTTAAATTTTTCACACATTAATCTAAGTATATCTTTATGAGAATTACCTGGTGTTATTTCAGCCATATATATTTTTTCTTCATTGGTCCAAATGTGCATCTTTCTACTATTTTTAATCCCTTTTGTTCTACCCATATTAACCCTCTAACATTTTAGGTAATTTATCATCTATGTTCATTTTATTATCTTGTAACTTCTTAGCTTGAAGTACTAATGTGCCATTTGCAATTATTTCTTTTGCTATATTCGTAATTGCTTTGGATCTTTCTATTTCTTCTGTAAGTTGTTCCCCTTTTACATCTTCATCATTTAATCTTTCTAATTGCATGAATAGGTGGTTATTCAAATCTCCTAAAGTATTTTTCATATATTCCTCCTACTTATTCTTTCCTATTTGCTCTTTAAACATAGCTTGTTGGATTAATATCTTTATGTAATTACTTCTCCCATATACCTCTGACTTTTCATCAAAGAATTTTAGTAAATCTTTATCCTGTATATTATTTTTAAAGCTTATATGCCTTCTTCTTGTTTCTTTATTTATTGCCATAGCTATCCCCTTTATAATTAATAATTTAATTATAAATTATGTGAAAAAAATGTACAACTTTTTAACATAAAATGGAAGTTTTCTGCTACAATTATTTTTGTAGTGATAGGGTAATATCACACAGGCTATTTTATTATATTATAATTGTCTATTTGTCAATATATTATTAGTACTATTGATTGTAGTGTAACAAAGTTATTGAATTTAAGAAATCTACTAAATAAGTCCGTTAAGGACTTATTTTGCTATGGAGGTATTTATGAAAGTTAAAATTATAGCTTATACTCCGAATCCTGAAGAAGTTGTAGCATCTGCTGCTAAATTATGCTATTCAAAAGTAGGAGTAGATGAGATCCAGGAGAACTTAACAGAAGAGGGTATAGAAAAATTTGTATCAATGCTTTCAGCTATAGGCCATCATTCACCACTTGAGCATTGTACTTTTACATTTGCAGTAGAGGGAATATCAAGAGCTTGTTCTCACCAGTTAGTTAGACATAGAATCGCATCATATTCTCAACAATCTCAAAGATATGTTAAATTAGATAAGTTTGATTATATAATACCTACTGCTATAGAAAATAATGAATTTGCAAAAGATATATTTTTAAATGCTATGGAGCAGGACCAAAAGGCATATAATGGTATAGTAGAAGAATTAATGAATGAATATATAGCTTCATCTGGATATACTTTAGCATCAATACCTAAAAATGAATATAATAAGCTTGAAAAATTAGCTATAGAAGATGCTAGATATGTTTTTCCTAATGCTTGTGAAACTAAAATAGTATTCACTATGAATGTAAGAACTTTAATGAATTTCTTCACTCATAGATGTTGTGATAGAGCGCAGTGGGAAATAAGAGATTTAGCTAATGAAATGTTAATACAAGTAAAAGAAATAGCACCAACTCTATTTAAAAAAGCTGGAGCATCTTGTGTAAGAGGTAAGTGTCCAGAAGGATCTATGAGTTGTGGGAATCCGAAAAAAGACTAGGTAAATCCTAGTCTTTTATATTCCTACTGAATCTTGAAGTTCTCTTAATTTCTTCTTATCAGTCTTAACATACAATTTAGTTACATCTGATCCAGCATGATTTAATTTCTCTGATATATCTTCAAGAGCCATATTATTATTTTTTAATATAGTTGCACAGCTTCTTCTGAAACTATGAGGAGCAAAATCATCTATCCCTATAGCTTCACCTGCTAGTCTTGCCCATCTTCTTAAAGTTGTTTGACCTGCACATCTATACTCACCATGATACTTTGTAACAAATACCCAAGGAAGATTAATACCTTGTTCTTCATAATGTTCTTTAAGTTTTAGTAATAAATCTTTCACCTCAACTGAAAAAGTAAACTCAACTGTTTTTCTTCCTTTTTCTAATACTTCTTCTATAACTCTATTTTCAAAATCTATTTGATCCCATTTTAAAGTTTGTATAGCTGATATTCTTCCAGCAGTACTTAAACTTAATGCTATATAAGTATCTATTCTTAAATCTCCTTGAGCTGAAACAACTTCTTTCATTGTATCAACTTGCTCTTTAGTTAAAAAGTGCTTATTTCTAACACCTTCGCATTTTCTCGGTCTATCAAAGAATTCCATAGGATTTTCTGGTATCATCTTTTTCTTTCTTAAAAACTTATAAAATGCAGATATACTAGCACATACCCTCTTAATTCTATCTTCATTGTTTCCTTCTTTCATTCTAAAGTATATATATTCTTCTATATCATCTTCAGTAGCTTCTTTAGCTAACAGATCTCCTTGTTTACTATTCATAAACTTCATCCATTGTTGTAAATCTAGTAGATAGTTGTTTATAGTCTTTGGTGATAAGTTCTTTATGTTAATATATTGTTCATATTTATCTAGTAATCTTTGATTTTCACTATTTATAGTACCTTCTATTATTATTCTTTTACTTTGAGCTTTCATAATTTACCTCCTAGCAAATAAAATTAAATTTCTCTTTACTAAAAGATATGAAAAGTGCTATAAAATAGTGTGAAAATAATATATAAAAAATACACCAAATTATTACATATTATGGTAAAATATAATAGATGCTAACTATATATTAGGATTTATTTATAAGACTATAGATATTTTTATATTTATAATTCAAAAAATTCTTCAAAAAGTAAATAATAAAAATAAGACCATTGAATCAATGGTCTTATTTTTATTTTATATAGTATAGATTATTAAATTTATGTTATAATTAAGTATAGACAAATTTTCTTTTTTTTATTGGATTTATTAGAAGTAATTATGTACCTTAATGTAACTTTGAAAAAAACAAGGATTCTTCCTAGCCTTGTTTTTTTTGTTCATATTCTTTTACTAATTTATAAAAAGTATTCTTTTTTAAACTCATTTCACTCATAGCTTTAGTTCCAGTAATTTCTCTACTTTTCCAAAGTGGATATACTTCATTCCAATTTTTAGGGAATCCTATTTTTTTCCTACCTCTATACTTACCTTGTAATTTAGCAAGTTCAATTCCTTCTCTTTGTCTTTCTTTTATATAATCTCTTTCAAGTTGAGCTACTGCTCCAAATATAGTTAACATAAATTTTCCTGCTGGAGTTGATGTATCTATAGTTTCTTTTTTGGAAATAAATTGAACTTTCTTATTGTCTAATAATTCTACCAGCTCAAGTAGGTCCTTTGTATTTCTAGCAAATCTACTTATACTTTCAACTATTACTACATCACCTTCTCTAACAAAGTCCAGCATAGCTTTTAATTCTGGTCTATCCTTAGTTGCTCCTGAAATTTTTTCTATATAAATTCTTTCTACTTCTAAATCATTCATAATTACTTCCTGTCTTAATGTATTTTGGTCATAACTGGAAACTCTTATATATCCTACCTTCATTTTTACACCTCTTGTTTTTTTAAAGTAACATATTAAAACATTTGTTTAATAAATAATATTTTAATATAAATAAACAAAATGTCAAGACTTTAAGTATTATACTTTTAGGGTATACCCTAAAAATACTAAAAATAGGAACACATTTTTAAATATTTCATATTATATATTATGGGAGAAGAAAAAAAAGATTTTCTTTGCCAAATAAAAAAATATGTAACACTTTAACAAGTAAATGCATATTATATATTATAAAACTAAATAGGGAGGTAACATTATGAAATATAATACAGTAGAAGAAGTAGTAGTAGCAGTAGTAAAGGATTTTGCAGCATACTATAAGGATGTAGTTGATATGTTCCTAGAAAACAGATTAGATGACAGAGGACAGTTCATAATGAATGAATTATATAAAGACATAAAAGATAACTTTGGATATGATTCAAATATAGTAAATACAATATTAAAAGAAGGATAAAACAAATAAAAAAGGAGCTATACCATCCCTCAAGGTATAGCTCCTTTTTCTCCTCACTGCCCTATAGTGAGAATCAGAACATTTTTATTATACCATAATTTGTCAATAAATAAAA
>JBGVLG010000045.1:0-42318 GCA_045124155.1 Anaeroplasma sp. | reverse complement strand
AAATAATCATTTAGATAAGATAGTATCTCATCTGGGGTTCTTGTTATTCTTTGTCTTTTCATGTTATACATTTCCTTTCTGTTAAGTAAATGATATAACATTAATGAAATTTATACTAGATGTGCATCATAGACGGTAACTTTTGGATTTCATTATTTCCATATAGATTATAATTATAAAAAATGATAAAATATTAACACCTAAACGAGTTAATGGATGTTCCTATGAGTAATGAAGTTTTAAATATTGAATTATTAAATAATATTAATCAAATAATTGAAGAAGCTAAGCATAAGATTTCTAAAAATGTCAATACAACAATGTTAATAGCTTATATGAATATTGGCATGATGATTTATTAGATGAACAAAAAGGTAATGCAAAAGCTGAATATTGAATGCTTCACTTAAATTATTATCTAAGGAATTAACAAATCTATATGGTAGAGGATTTTCACGTTCAAATTTGCAATCTATGAGAAAATTTTATTTAGAATATGGAAAATTCCAAACACTGTCTGGCAAATTAAGTTGGTCGCATTATTTGTTATTATTAGGTGTGTCAGATAAAAATGCCAGTTCAGAATAAATAAACGAGTGTGCGGCTCAGCCTCATCAATTATAATAATTAACGTATTTACCTTTCCTTCAGATTGGAGTTGTATAGCTATTATGGCTATTGTCACTATGTAAAGTAATAGAAATAATTTGAAAAGACAAATGCTTGGAATGATGTTTTGGTTTTTTGTATATGTAGCAGTTTCATTCTTTTGTGTAAATAAAGTATATTCATTAGTTCAACTAGGTGTAATTTTAGTATATCCTTTTTTGAAATTATATAATGGTAAAAAAATATGCAAAATGGATGAAGTGTTTTTTATATATTTATTATCCAGCTTATTTAATAATTATAGGTATTTTTAGAATAGTTTTATATGGCAATGTCCCTATATTGTTTTAAGATCTTATACATTTTATAGGATTTTAAAAGTGTAGAATTGGGAGTGAAGACAAAAACTTAGACTTTAATGAGAGGTTAAGTTATGCAATATATAAACTATATTATATTTCGCAAAAATAAATATTTTTTAAAATTGCGAAATATAATTCTTCTCTTTTATTATTTTAATAAAATATCAATATCAATTTAATTGATAATATGATAAAATTTAATATAAGATGTTTTATTATTTTTTTAATATATTATTAATATGAACTTTGGAGGTAATTGTATATGAATATAAATTTAACAAAAGAAGAGGCTAATTTAGTAAAAATGATATTAGAAGAGGAGTTGGAACAAATAATTGAATTAGCTGAAACACTAGAATTTGATGATAAAATGGAATTATTATCTCAAGCTGAGAATATGAAAACAATTATTAAAAAGTTTGAATAATTAATAATTAATATTCTATGTTTAATTAAATTAAAAGATTAATCATATCATTGGATATCAAATTCAAAATGATTACTCTTTTATTACTTTCTTTTATTAATTAAATAGCCTATTACATATATTATATCAACAATAATAGAGACTACACTGATTATTAGTAATTCTACATTATGAATTAATATTGCAGTAGTTAAACTTAATAATACTCCTATAGATAAGAATATTGTATATAGACCTATATATTTAGTTATATTTTTATTTAGATCTCTATATAATAAAATGCCCCCTATTCCAGCAAGTAAATATAATATAGTAGAAGTAATTGTTATTATTGAAAAAATAACATAATATTCATTATTAATTGTATCTGAAAAAGATAATGATAAGAAATTATACATCGTAAAAAATGCTAAAAATAGAAATAAAAATCCTGATATTAATGTGAATATTTTTCCAATTCTTTTTACTAAAGCTTCATTAACCCATTCACTAAAGATTTCATTTGAATTTTCTATTGCGAGTGGTTCAATATTTCCTTTTTTAAACATTTTTATTCTTTCAACTTTTTTTCTGATACTAAGTGATAAAATACCTTGTTCAGAATAAGTGAGAAATAATTGAGTTACTGCTTCCCATACAAATACCCAAGCAGTAATATTTAATACTTCTTCAATAATACTATTTCTTAAAGAATTAATAAACCAATTAAGATTTCTACCTAAAACTAATATTAATAAAAGAATAATGCCAATTAATATTAAAATACCTGAAAGAAATTCTTTTCTTTGACGATGATTTCTTGCTGAATATTGATTCAATTCTAATGAATCATTAAAAGATTCTATTATTATTTCTGGAGAATATGATTCATAATCAGCTATTTCAAAGCATAATTCTACTTTATATCCATAAGGAGTATTACTAATAATATTACTGATATCTTTTAATACTTCTAAAGAAAAAAGAGGTTTATTAAGATTACCTAAATTAATATTTAAAATATCACTAGCTTTTTCATAATGCATAGTAATACCTATAATTTTATTTTCTTTATCAATATTATAATATTTTTCAAATAATTCTATCTGTCTTGGATTTTGATCTATTTTATCTTTCATTAACATCACCTTTTTTTTGATATTATAATACTTTTTATTATTAATTTATATATAAATAATGTAAATAATCTCAAAAATAATAATTTTTCATATATTATATTGTATTAATATATAAATGAAATAAAACAAAAATATATTTATTTCATATAATAAAAAGGGAGGTATTGTTAATGAACGAAGTACGTGAAATTGTCACTAAGGCAGTTGTTGCTAAAGGAAAAAAGACAATGCATATATCTCATAACCTTAAAACTAATGTACATCCATATTCAATATTAGGATGTTGGATTATCAATCATGAATTTGAAGCTTCAAAAATTGATGATATAGTTGATATTAATGGTAGCTTTGAAGTAAATATTTGGTATTCTAGTATGGAAAATACTAAAACAGATGTATTAAGAGAAATAATACCATATAAGAAAAATATCAAAGTTAAAAGAATAGTTAATGACTATTTAAAAAATAGTGATGATGTATTAGCTAAAATATTAAGGCATCCTAAGGTAGTAGATGCAAGAATAGTAGAAGATGAAGTTAAATTAGAAATAGAATTTGAAATACTTGCTGAAATAATTGGAGAAACCAAAATGCAGGTTACAGTTTTCCATCCAGTAGAACCTGAAGATATTGATTTTGAGGATCTAGATATAGAGGTTAATGAGGACTTTATAAAAGAATAATTAACAGTGGGAAAAATTCCACTGTTTTTTTTCTAGTAATATTAATGATAAAATTGTATAATTATTTATGTTTAGTGGGAGATGGAATTATGCTGTTTGGTAAATATTTAAATAAATATTATATTAAATATTTAGGATTATATATTATTGGTGTTATTGGACTTGTAATTGTAGATTATTTTCAATTATATATTCCTAATTATTTAGGTAAGGTTGTTGATTTAGCATCTAGTAATAATATTGATATTGATTTAATTACTAAATATGTTCTTATTGTTGTTGGAGTAGCATTCTTGATGTTTTTAGGTAGAATGCTATGGAGATTTTCATTATTTAATGCTTCTTTGAAAACTCAAGAGGGATTAAGGAATGATATGTTTTTAAAATCATTAAGATTATCAGAGCGTTTCTATCATGAAAATAAAGTTGGTAATATAATGGCATTATATACTACTGATTTAGAAACAATAGAAGAATATCTAGGTTGGGGCTTTATTATGTTATTTGATGCTGTATTTTTATCATTATTAGTTGCTGTTAAAATGATATTATTAGATTGGGTATTAGCTTTAATTGCATTAATTCCAATGCTATTAATTGTTGTTTGGGGTTTATTAGTTGAAAAATTTATGGCATTAAAATGGAAAGAAAGACAAGAAGCTTTTGATAAGCTATATGATTTTTCTTTAGAGAATTTTACAGGAATTAGAGTAATTAAAGCCTTTGTAAAGGGTACTAGTGAGATTCATCATTTTAGTAAAATTGCAAGAAAAAATAAGGATGTTAATATTAATTTTGCTAGAATATCAGTAATATTTGATGTATTAATTTCATTAATTATTATTATAATTATGTCTTTATTAATGGGATTAGGTGGTTATTTTACATATTGTTATACATTAAGAGAACCAGTTGTTTTATTTGGTCATGAAATAGTATTAAAGGCTGGAGATTTAGTAACATTCATTGGATATTTTGATATTATGATTTGGCCAATGATGGCATTAGGTCAAATTGTATCAAGACGTTCTAGGGCAAAAGCTTCATATTCTAGAATTTCTAATTTTTTAGATGAAATAGAAGAAATAGAAAATCCTAAAAATGCTGTTAAATTAAATAATATTAAGGGTAATATTAGATTTAATAACTATTCCTTTAATTATCCAAATTGTGATTATAAAAGTTTAAATAATATTTCAATAGAAATTAAATCTGGAGAAATTATTGGTGTTGTAGGAAAAATTGGTAGTGGAAAAACTACCTTAGCTAAGTCTTTATTAAGATTATATAATATTCCTAAAAATAGTATTTTTATTGACGATATTGATTTAATGGATTGTGATATTAAATCGTTAAGAGAATCTATTGGATATGTACCTCAGGATAATTTCTTATTCAGTGAAAAAATAAGAAATAATATTGCTTTAAGTGATATGGATATTGAATTTGATAAAATTAAAGAAGCTGCTATTTTTTCTGATGTGGATAATAATATTATTGAATTTAAGGATGGATATGATACTATTACGGGAGAAAGAGGAGTTAGTCTATCTGGGGGACAAAAACAAAGAATCTCTATTGCTAGAGCGTATATAAAAAATGCTCCTATTATGATTATGGATGATTCAGTTTCAGCTGTTGATATTAAAACAGAAGAAAAAATATTAGAAAATATAAAAAAATATCGTAAAGGAAAAACTACAATAGTTATTGCATCACGTGTTTCTACTGTAGTTGGCTTAGATAGAATATTAGTTTTAAATAATGGAGAAGTAGAAGCATTTGATACGCATGAGAATCTATTAAATATTTCTCCTACATATCAAAGAATGGTTTATTTACAAACTCTTGAAAAAGAAGTAGAGGGAGGTAAATAAAATGGAAAATAATAAAGAATTAATGCTAAAGGGAGATAAAAAAATACCCTTTAGAGTAATAATTAAAAGAATTTTAAGATATTTAGCTCCAAAAAAGCTTAGTTTTATTTTAGCATTAATATTATTATTAATTAATGTATTTTTAGATGTATTAGCTCCATTAATATTAGAAAGAATAGTTAATATTTTAGCTAATGATACTACTTTAGTATTATCTGATTCATTAAATAAGATAATATCATTATCAGTTATATATTTTGTTGTTGGATTAGTTAATCAAATTATTTTATATTTTGAATCAATGATACTTCAATATGCGGGACAGGATGTAATTTATCAAATTAGAATGGAGGTTTTTACTCATATTGAGAATATGAGTCAGAATCAATTTGATGAAATGCCAGTAGGTTCTTTAGTTACAAGAGTTGCATCTTATACTGCATCAATGTCTGATTTATTCTCTAATGTATTAGTTACAATGCTTAGAAATATTTTGACTGTTATTAGTGTATATTTTATTATGATTTTTATTTCTCCAATTTTATCTTTAATAATGCTTGGATTTGTTTTAATAATAATTATATCATCATTAATTTTCAGTAAAATAGTAACTAAGGCCTTTAGAGATGAAAGAAGATATTTATCAGATTTAAATATTTATTTAAATGAGAATTTATCTGGTATGGAAATAATTCAAATATTTAATAAGGAAGAATATAAAAAGAAAGAATTTAGTCTTAAAAATGAAAAATTAAGAAAAGCAGGCTATAGAGTGGTAATAGCATTTGGAGTTTATAGACCATTTATGACTCTTTTATATATTTTAGCTGTTGCCTCAACATTTGGTATGGGATTATATATTAGCTTAAGCTCTGGTGAAATTGTTGCTTTCTATTTATATTTATCGAAGTTCTTTAATCCTATTCAAAATTTAGCTGATCAATTAAATAATCTTCAAAAGGCTACTACTGCCTCTGAAAGATTATTTAATCTTTTGGATGTAGAACCTGATGTAAGAGATAGTGAGGATGCTATTGATATTGAAGCTTTTAAGGGTAAAATAGAATTTAAAAATGTATGGTTTAGCTATAAAAAGGATGAATGGATCTTAAAGGATGTATCTTTTGTTATTTCTCCTGGTGAAACTGTTGCTTTTGTTGGGGCAACAGGAGCTGGAAAAACGACAATATTAGGTCTTATTGTTAGAAATTATGAAATTCAATCAGGTAATATCTTAATTGATGATATTGATATTAGAAAAATTAAGATTGAATCATTAAGAAAAAATATAGGACAAATGCTTCAAGATGTTTTCTTATTTAGTGGTACTATTAAATCTAATATTACTCTTCATGATGATAAATTTTCTGATGAAGAAATTAATAATGCTATTAGTTATGTAAATGCTGATAGGTTTATTAATAAACTTGAACATGGTCTAGATGAAGAGGTGATTGAAAGAGGAGAAAATTTCAGCCAGGGACAAAGGCAATTATTATCATTTGCTAGAACTGTTTTACATAAGCCACAAATACTAATACTTGATGAGGCTACTAGCAATATTGATACTGAAACTGAAGTATTGATTCAAGAATCTTTAGAAAAGATTAAAAACATTGGAACAATGATTGTTGTAGCACATCGATTATCTACTATTCAGCATGCAGATAATATTATTGTATTATCTCATGGAGAAATAGTTGAAAGTGGTAATCATCAAAAGCTATTGACTAATAAAGGATATTATTATAAGCTTTATGAGCTTCAGTTTAATAATCAATAATTATTTTTTAGGGCTAATTTATTAGCCTTAATTTTTTTAAATAATTTTTATTTTGTTGTTTTAGAAGAATTGTTATATTATAATATATAATATAAGCTTTTTGGAGGTTTGGTTATGAAGATAAATTTTGATAAAAATAGTGTTGTTATTTTTGGTAAATCATATAAGCTAGATGTATTAGTTAGAAAGTTTGCAATATTATCTGGTGATCAAATTTTCCATTTTTTATCTAATAGAAGAATTCAAATGCCAAGAGCGGTAAATGTTATGGCATTGACTGCATTATTGAATAAAAAAATAGTTACTCTTAATTCAAATGATTTAACTCAAGAAGAATTCGAAAGATTACAATATTATCCTTATTTTACAGAAGAACAATTATTTAGATTGGTTAAAAGATTAGGAATTAATGATGAGGAATTTGAAGAATATAGAATTTATTTATTCAAACTTATCATTGAAAATTTTGAAGGTTTAGATATTACTGACGGTGAAATTTCTTATCTAAAATCTCTAAAAAAACTTCCTATTGAATCTTTTGACAAATATTTTAATTATATTTCTGCAGCTTCATTAGAAACTAAAACCAGTTTTGATGGAAGAGAAATTGAGGATTTAAAAAAATATTTTCCTTTGACTGCAACAGATGAAGATATTAATGATTTATGTGAGAAATATGGACTTGAGATTCCTTATGAATTAGATCACGCGCAGTTCCTTGAATATGCTAATTATTATTTAAATTCTAATGGTCAAATGTCAAGAGCGGTTGCCTTAGAGCTTCAAAGAATGAGTTTCGAACAGTTAACTACCTATTGTGATAGAATAAATTTACCTATGCATGTTAATATGAGTACTGAAGAACGAGCTATATATTTATTATTTTATTTATCTATGTGTGATATTTCTAAGACTAATATTGATAAAATAGTAGCTGAAGATTCTTATTATCCAATAGAGTTTAGTATAGCTTTTGAGAAACTAGAAAATGATAATTGTAGTGTTGTTATTTTGAAAAATGATGAAAATGTTATTGAAGAATTAGAAATATCTAATGATGAGTCTTTAGATAATAAAGAATCTACTGATAATACTACTATAATAAATGAAGGTTTTGAAGATGAATTATCAAAGGTTAGTGAAGAAGAAACAACTTTTGAGGTTTATGAAGAAATATCTGAAGAAACTATAGAAAATACAAATAACGTAGAAGAATCTGAAGAAACTAGAAATGAATACTTAGAATATATCGATGAACCTATTGTAGTTGAGGATTTAGATAGTAGTCAAGAAGAGACTGATGAGCCTCAAATAGAAGAAACATTTGATCATATTGATGAGATAGATAACATAAAAGAATATGAAACATTGGATGAATTCCAAGAAGAAACACCAGAAGAAGTGAAAGAAGTTGAAGAGGCTTCTTCGTATGACGAAATAATATATCCTGAGAATAATCCTTTTGAGGAGGAACTTATTTTAAATGATAACTTTGATAATTCAGATGAGGAATTTGTTAAATTAGAAGATGAAAATTCAAATATTGATGAGACTCCTATTGAAGAATATCAAGATAATAAATCTGATATAGAAGAGGTTGATGCTGAAACTGAGGCTTTAATTAATTCAATTCTTGAAAATGATAAAGAAGAAATAGAAATTCCATTTCAAAAGGATGAAAGCTTAAATAAAGTTTATGAAAATGAATTATTTGGAGATAAAAAAATATTAAAACTTAAGGAAAGCAAAGCTAAAATGATTATTTTATTTGTTATTTTAGGACTTGCGGTTATTTTAACAATTTTTTTGTCTTTGGTCATATTTAATTAAATAATAGTGGTGAGAATATATGGATAAGGAAGTGAAATACTCTCCTATGATGGAGCAGTATTTAGATTTGAAAAAAGATTACCAGGATATGATAGTATTTTATCGTGTTGGTGATTTTTATGAAATGTTTTTTGATGATGCATATTTAGGTTCTAAGGAACTTGAACTCGCTTTAACTGGTAAAGATGCTGGTACTGATGAAAGAGTACCTATGTGTGGAGTGCCATTTCATGCAGCAGATCAATATGTTGAAAAGCTAGTAGCACGTGGCTATAAGGTAGCAATTGCAGAACAAATTGAAGATCCTAAAGAGGCTAAAGGAATTGTAAAAAGAGGAGTAATTAAGGTTATTACTCCTGGTACAATTGATTCAGGATTAGTTGATAAGGAAAATAATTATATTGGTTCTATTATTTATGTTAATAGAGAATATGTATTATGTTATAGCGATATTTCAACTGGTGAAGGTTATGTTACTAGTTTTAAAGGTTTTGATTTAATGGCTAATGAAATAATTAGTCAGCATATAAAAGAACTTGTAATTAATAAAGATTTAAATATAAAAGATTTAAAGGATTTTTGTCAAAAAAATCAAATTGTAGTTTCTTATGAGGATAAAAAGGATATTCCTCTTAAGCTAATAAATGTTGTATCTGAAATAGATCCTATTTATCATAGTGCAGTTGGTATATTAATTCAATATTTTATTGATACTCAAAAGCTTGAGCCTAGTCATTTTAAAAAATTCAAATCTTATGTTAAGGCTAATTATCTTCATTTAGATGCCTTTACAAAAAAGAATTTAGAGCTTTCTGAAACATTAAGATTATCAAATAAGAATGGTTCTTTATTATGGTTAATGGATAAATGTCAAACAGCAATGGGATCAAGGCTTTTACATAAATGGATGGATAAGCCATTAGTTGATATTAATCAAATAAATGAAAGATTAGATTGCATTGAGAAATTAAATGATTCTTATATTATAAAAGAAGAAATAAAAACCTATTTTAAGGATGTTTATGATCTAGAGCGTATTATTGGTAGAATTTCTCAGGGAACTTGTAATGCTAAAGATTTAGTATGGCTTAGAAGATCCTTAAAAAATGTACCTTTTGTTATAGAAAAGCTTGAAGACTTAGGCTTTAATGAACTAAAAAATCATATGAATCCTCATACTGAGCTTTATGAATTATTAGATAAAGCTTTAGTTGATAATCCTCCTTTATCAGTAAAAGAGGGTGGAATGATTAAAGAGGGCTTTGATGAAAAGCTTGATGAGGTAAAAAATATCTCTAAAAATGGTAAGGACTGGATATTAAATTACGAGGCTAAAGAAAGAGAAAGAACAGGAATAAAGAATCTTAAGGTAGGATATAATAGAGTTCAAGGCTATTATATTGAAATAACTAAGGTGGCATTAAGAGATGCACAAATAGACCCTGGCTATGAAAGAAGAGCAACTTTAGCTAATAGTGAAAGATTTATTTCTCAAGATTTAAAAAAATATGAACAATTAGTTATCAATGCTAAAGAACAAATAGAATCTATTGAATATGAAATATTTATTAATCTTCGTAAGGCAGCCTTACAATTTGTGGAATCATTACAGGAGCTTGCTGATGATATTTCTATCATAGATTGTTATATTTCTTTATCTGATATTGCAGTGAAAAATAATTATGTAAGACCTAATTTTAATACTAAAAGAGAAGTTAATATTGTAGATGGAAGACATCCAGTATTAGAAACGCTTATGAAGGGAAATTATATTGTTAATGATGTAGTTATTAATAAATATAATATGATGTTAATAACAGGCCCTAATATGAGTGGTAAATCAACTTATATGAGAATGCTTGCTTGTATAATCGTAATGGCACAAATGGGTTCCTTTGTTCCAGCTAAAAGTGCTGATTTGATGATTTTTGATTCTATTTTTACAAGAATTGGAGCATCAGATGATTTAGTATCAGGTCAATCTACTTTTATGGTTGAAATGGTTGAGGCTAATTACGCTATTACAAATGCTACAAAGAATAGTTTAGTTTTATTTGATGAAATTGGTAGAGGTACTGCCACCTTTGATGGTATGGCATTAGCTCAAGCTATTTTAGAATATTTACATGAAAGAGTAGGCTGTGTCACTTTATTTTCTACTCATTACCATGAATTAACTCAATTAGAATCAAAACTAAAAAGGTTAAAGAATGTTCATGTTGAAGCATTAGAAACTGAAAATGGAGTATCATTTTTGCATAAAGTTATTGATGGAGCAACTGATAAAAGCTATGGTATTAATGTTGCCTCTTTAGCAGGATTACCTAAATCTTTAATTGAAAGAAGTAAACAAATTCTTAAAATATTAGAAGAGGATAATAAATCAGATAGAGGTATTACTTTAGATTTATTTAATTTTGAGGAATATGATAATAAAGAAGAGGTTAAAAAGGAAACAAAGGCTGAACTTATCAAGAAAAGATTAGATTCAGTTGATATAAATAGGATGTCGCCACTAGAGGCTTTAAATCTACTATATGAGCTAAAGGAGCTAGAATAATGGGTAAGATAGAAAAAATGAGTACTTCTTTAGCCAATCTAATAGCGGCTGGAGAGGTTGTAGAGCGTCCTTCTAGTGTTGTTAAGGAATTAGTTGAAAACTCAATAGATGCGAATAGTAAATCTATTACTATTTATTTAAAAAATGGTGGCTTAGATTATATTAATATCGTTGATGATGGAGATGGAATGGATGAGGATGATGTTTTGATGGCATTTATTCCTCATGCTACTTCAAAAATAAAAAATGAATATGACTTATTAAGAATATTAACATTAGGCTTTAGAGGTGAGGCGATTGCTTCTATCGCAAGTGTCTCAACTATGACTATTACTTCTAGTGTTGATGGTGTTAAGGGATATAGCTGTACTTATAAAGCTGGAAGTAAAATAGAATCAGAAGTTACTCACTCTAATAAGGGTACCTCAGTTATAGTTAAAGGACTATTTTTTAATACTCCTGCAAGATTAAAATATATGAAATCAGCTAAAAATGAGCTTGCAAGTATTATGTTTTATATTGATAGAATTTCTATGTCTAAGCCTTCCTTAAGGTTTAGTGTTTATCATGATGATAAACTAATATTTCAAACTACAGGTTCTAACTCCTATAAAACTCTAATTGGAGAAATTTATGGAGTAGAGGCAGCTAAAAATGTAATAGAAAGTAGTTATATTGCAGATGGTTATAAAACTCATTTAGTTTTAGTTAAGCCTAGTATCTATCGTTCTAATAAATTAGAAATTACAATGATTTGTAATGGTAGATATGTAAAAAATTATAATATTACTAATGCTGTAGTCGATGGATTTCATACTTATTTACCAATAGGAAAATATCCAATTGTAATATTATATTTTGATATTGATCCATTACTAGTTGATGTTAATGTCCACCCTACTAAAACAGAAATAAAAATTTCAAATGAGGAAGAACTATGTAGAAGGCTTAAGGATGAGATAATAAAAGCTTTAATGAGTACTACTCATATTCCTGAAAGAGAAATAAATAAAAAAGAATCCTATTTAAAACAAACTATATTCGATAATATTTATTCTTTAAATGAAAATCCTACTGAATATATTTCTAATGATAAAGAAGAAAAAACAGTAATTACTAATAAAAAAATAAAAACCTCTATAGAAAATAAATTGATTGAAACTAAAATAGAAGAGATACCAAAACCAATTGAATCTCATTTTCCACATATGGAATATGTAGGTACTATTTTTGGAACTTATTTAATATTTCAAGGTATTTATAGCATTTATTTAGTTGATCAGCATGCTGCTCAGGAAAGATATAATTATGAAAAATATTATGAACTATTAGGTAACCCTAATCAGCCTACTACAGAACTATTAATTCCTATATCAATTCATTTTACAAAGGAAGAAGCATTATATATAGACTCTAATATTGATGAATTTTTGAAAATAGGCTTTAGATTAGAATCTCTTGGCAATAATGATTACGTTATTAGAGAAATACCTTTATGGGCTAAGCTAGATGAAGTAGATTCATTAGTTTATGAAATATTATCATTATTAATTAATAATAAAAAAATAGATATAATTCATTTTAGAGATAATATCGCAAAGCAAATAAGCTGTAAAGCATCAATTAAGGCTAATCATCAATTATCTAGAATTGAAATAGATTCATTAATGAAAAATCTAGATACCTGTAAAAATCCTTTTACCTGTCCTCATGGTAGACCTACTATTATTGAGCTATCACAAAAGGATTTAGAAAAAATGTTTGAAAGGATTCAAACTAAATGAAAAAGGTTATAGTAGTTGTAGGTCCTACTGCAGTAGGAAAAACTAAGCTTTCTATAGATTTAGCCAAAGCATTAAACACTTCAATAATTAGTGGTGATAGTGTTGCGGTATATAAAGGGTTAGATATAGGTAGTGCGAAGCCTACAAAGGAAGAACAAAAAGAAGTAAAGCATTATTTAATTGATATTAGAGAACCTAATGATACCTATAGTGTTGCTGATTTTCAAGCTGATGCTAGAAAAATAATTGATAGTAGTGAGCTTTCACTTATCTGTGGAGGTACTGGTTTATATATTCAAAGTGTATTATTTGATTATGAATTTGAAGCATCAAAAAGAGATTTAGATTATTCTAAAAAATATGAAGCCTATTCTAATATAGAATTATATTCATTATTACTTGAAAGAGATCCTTTTATTGATAAAACTAAGCTACACCCTAATAATAGAAAAAGAGTATTGAGAGCTTTAGAGGTATTAGAAGAAACTAATAAATCTATTCATAGCTTTGATAATAAAAAAACACCTCTTTATGATTATTTTATTGTTTATTTATCTATGGATAGAGAAAAGCTTTATGAAAGAATTAATCAAAGAGTTGATATTATGCTTAATGAGGGTTTATTAGATGAGGTGAAATCACTATTTGATAAGGGTATTTATCCTCACGCAATAGGCTATCAGGAATTTATTCCTTATTTTAATAATTTAATTACTCTTACAACAGCAATAGATGAAATAAAGAAAAATACTAGACATTTAGCTAAAAGACAAGAAACCTGGTTTAGAAATCAAATGAATTCTAATTTCTATGATGCTAGTATAAATTATAATGATTTATTTAATAATATATTATCAGATATAAAGGAATGGTATAATAAATGATTATTTATTTGATAGGAATGCCTGGTGCTGGTAAATCTGAATTAGGTAAAAAATTAAGTCAAGTACTCAATTATCAATTTATTGATATGGATGAATATATAGAAAAAGAAGCATGTATGTTCATTGATGAAATATTTAATTTCTATGGAGAAGAATATTTTAGAGCGTTAGAAACTAACACTCTAAAGGAATTAAGTAATTTAGATAATGTAGTTATTTCTACAGGTGGAGGAATAATAAAGAATAAGCTTCATAAAGAAATAATGAAAAAAGGTAAATGTATTTATTTGAAGGTGCCAGTAGAAATATTGGAAAATAGAGTTCATGGTACAGAGAATATTAGACCGTTACTTAAAACTAAATCAATTTCTACATTATATGCCGAAAGAAAGGACTTATATGAATATTTTCAAGATATTACAATTGAAAATATTAATTTAGATGAATCAATTTCTCAAATTTTGGAGGAACTAAAATGAAGGTATTAGTTATTAATGGACCTAATTTAAATATGCTAGGCTATAGACCTAAAGAGCATTATGGAGCTTTAACCCTTGATGAAATTAATAAATATTTGCTTGAAAATTCCTCTTCTTTAGAATTGAATTTTTATCAATCTAATTATGAGGGAGATATAATTACTGAAATTCAAAAAGCTATTAATAATTATGATGCAATAATTATTAATCCTGCAGCTTATACTCATACTAGTGTAGCAATAAGAGATGCATTAGAAATGTTTCAAGGAATAAAAGTAGAAGTACATTTATCTCATGTTGATGAACGAGAGGAATTTAGAAGAATAAATTATATTAGAGAAGTATGTGATATAACATTTTCGGGACGTCAAAAGGATAGTTATTTAGATGCAGTAAATTATATATTAGAGATAACAAATAAAAAAATTTGAAAATTTAATTTCATTGTAGTATAATATCATATCATAGCACAAAAAGGGAGTGTAATATGGTATCTAGTAATGATTTTAAAAATGGAATGACTATTCTTTATGATGGTAAGATTTATAAGATTATGGAATTTATGCATGTGAAGCCTGGAAAGGGTAGTGCTTTTGTTAGAACTAAGCTTCGTGATATTAGAAGTGGAGCTGTAATAGATTATACCTTCAATTCTTCAGAGAAAGTTGAACTTGCAGATATTGAAAAGGAAGAAATGCAATATCTTTATGATTCACAGCATTCTTTAGTATTTATGAATACAGAAACTTATGAACAAATAGAAATACCATATTCTTTTGTTGAATATGAACGTAAATTCTTAAGAGAAAACCAAATTGTGAATATTGAAAGATATGGTGAGGAAATACTTGGTATTATCCTACCTGATAAGGTTACTCTTACTGTTACTGAATGTGAACCCGCAATAAAAGGTGATACAAAAACAAATGCATTAAAGGATGCAATAGTGGAAACTGGTCTGCTTGTAAAGGTACCAATGTTTATTAATCAGGGAGAAGAAATTATTATTTCTACTGATTCTGGTAAGTATTCAAGTAGAGCTTAAAAAAATAGGAGCGTAGTAAATTGGACATACAATCGTGTATTTTAACAACTGAGCCCGCATCGATTAATTTCAATGTATGGCTATTTATCTCTATGATAGCTTTAATAGCTTTATCTGCTTTTTTCTCTATGAGTGAAACTGCTTTTTCAAGTGTAACAAAATCTAAGCTTACAGTTGAAATGGAAAAAAGAAAACCAGGAGCTAAAAAAGCATTAGAATTATCTGATAATTTTGAAAAGACATTAACTACATTATTAATAGGTAATAATTTAGTTAATACTGCTTTATCAACAATATCGTTAACTTTCTTTATTCAATTAGTAATATTTCATGAATTTGTGGAACTTGCTTCTACATTGATAATTACTATTGTATTATTGATTTTTGGAGAAATTATACCTAAAATGATAGGTAAAACTCATCCAGAAAGTGTATGTATGCAGGTTAGCTGGATCATATATGTTTTATCTTTAATTTTTTATCCTTTTGTTTTATTATTTATGGGAATTAAAAAACTAATTTCTAGAAATAAAGAAGTTGAAAATGGAATGGATGAATCTCAGCTTGAGGTTTTAATTGATGAGATGGAAGATAATGGCGCTATTGAAAAGGATGAGGCAGAAATCATTCATAAGGTATTTGATCTTAATGATAGATCTGTAGAGGATATAATGATTCCAAGAATAAAAATGGAAGCATTATCTTATTCAGCTACTTTAGATGAAGTTAAGGAATTTATGCTTGATAATGCTTATTCAAGAATTCCTGTATATAAGAATGATAAAGATCATATTGTAGGTATTCTATATGAAAGGGATTTCTTTCCAGCTTATGTAAAAAATTCAAGAATGAGTTGGAAAAGACTATTAAAGCCTGTTAAATTCGTATCTGCTGCCATGAAGGTAGATGCATTAATTGAGGATCTTCAAACCTCTAAAACTCATATCGCTATTGTAAGTGGTGAATATGGTGAGGTTATTGGTCTTGTTACAATGGAGGATGCATTAGAGGAGCTTGTTGGAGAAATATATGATGAGTACGATATTCCAGGAGATAATGATATTCAATTTGTTAAGCAGGATGATGGAAGCTATATTGTAGATGGTGAAATCTTCGTTGATGATTTATTTGAAAAACTAAATGTAAGTGATGTACCAGAGGATGTTCCTAGTAAGCTATCTGGTTGGTTATTTGCTAAATGTGAAAGTTTACCTGAGGTTGGTTTTACAATGGATTATTTAGCAAGATATGCGATGCTTAATGAAGAAACTGATGAATATGATGATTATCAAAAAATGATATCATTTACAATTCATAAGGTTAAAAATAGAATGATTGACTCGGTATTAGTAACTATTAGAGATGCTACTGATGAAGAGGTTGAAAAATATGAAAAGGAACATAAGGAGGAATAGATATTCCTTCTTTTTTTGTCTAAAAATGTCTATATAAAAATAAAAACTATGGTATAATCACATTAATTAATTATAAAGTTGAGGTATATATATGAGATTTATTAGCTTTAATGTAAATGGACTTCGCGCAATTAAACAAAAAAATTTTGATGAGTTTTTTTATGGTATAGATGCTGATTTCTTTTGCATTCAGGAAACTAAAATGCAGGAAGGACAATTAGATATTACTATGAATGGATATTATTCTTATATGAATAGTGCTATAAAAAAGGGATATAGTGGTACTCTAATATATACAAAGCATAAGCCTATTAATGTTTATTATGGTATGAATGGAGAATATAATGATGAGGGAAGAATTATTACCTTAGAATATGAAAAATATTTTTTAGTTACTTGTTATGTACCGAATAGTCAAGAGGAATTGAAAAGATTAGATTATAGAATGGAATTTGAAGATAAAATGAGGGAATATTTAAAATCACTAGATAAAATTAAGCCAGTAATTTATTGTGGTGATTTAAATGTAGCTCATCAAATGATTGATATAAAAAATCCTTATGCTAATGAAAGGAATGCTGGATATACAATTGAAGAAAGAACTAAACTTACTTTATTATTAAATGAGGGCTTCATTGATACTTTTAGATTTATTCATCCCACTATGATCAAATATTCATGGTGGAGCTATCGTTTTTCATCTAGAATGAAAAATATTGGATGGAGAATCGATTATTTTATTATTTCAAATAGTTTAATGAAAAATGTAGTAAATGCTGATATATTAACTGATGTAATGGGTTCTGATCATTGCCCAGTACTATTAGAACTAGATATTTAATTAGGTGAACATTATTGTTCACCTTTTCATATTTATTATTTGTTATTAATATATTTTATTGGTGATTATATGCATATTTATACAGGAGGTAAAACAGGAGGCCATATTATTCCTATTATTAATATGATTGAAGATGATAATGATTATTTATATATAGGTACTAAGGATAGTTTAGAAGAAAGAATATGTAATGAAAAGAATATTAATTTTTTAGGAATTGATAATTATAGTAATAAATTTATATATATTTTTAAGGGAATAAAGAAAATAAAAATGGAATTGAAAAATAAAAAAATAGATTGTGTATTTTCTACTGGAGGTTTTGTAGCATTACCAGTATTATTATTTTCATTAATTCACAAAATACCAATTTTTTTATTTGAACCGAATATAATTATTGGTAGAACAAATAGGATATTTTATCCTTTTTGCAAAAAACTATTTTTAGGGTATGAAATAAAAAATATGAAAAATAAAATGATTGTTAGCGGAGTGCCTCTTAAAATCAAATATGAAATATCAAAAATTAAATATGATATATTAATTATAGGCGGTTCGTTAGGTAGTAGACCTTTATGCGAAATAGCTCTAAAGCTAAAGGAAAAATATAAAGTATTATTGATTGCGGGAAAATATTATAAAGAATATTATCAGTATTTTGATAATATAATAGAATATTCTAATAATATTTATAGCTTGATGAATGAGTCTAGAGTGGTTATTTCTAGAGCTGGGGCTATTACTATTTCTGAGTTAATTTATATAAATAAGCCTTTTATTACTATTCCTTCAAAAAATACAAAGGATAATCATCAAGTTCTAAATGCTAAATATTTTGAGAATTTAGGTTTATGTTTAAGCTTTGGTGAGGATGAGGATATTAGGGTATTATATGATAAACTCAATTATATTATGGATAGTAATAATTATTATAAAATTATGAATAAACAAAGAAATATTACTAATAATTCAATTGATATGATAAGGGAGATAATAAAAAATGATGTTTGTTGATTTTGTAAATGATAATCATTTAGGAGAAGTAAAAAAATCTAGTTTTAAGGAATTAACTACAATTTCTGTTGGAGCAGATATTTTATATTTATATATTCCAAATAGTGTTACTTCCTTAATTAAGGCTTATAAATTTGTTAATGATAATAATTTAGAATATGTTATTTTAGGTAATGGCAGTAATATTTTAGCATCAGATAATGAATATAAAGGAATAGTATTTTCTTTAAGAGACTTAGATTATTATTATAAATTTGAAAATGATAATACTATTGAGGTATCTGCTTTTTATCCATCTAATAAATTAGCTATTGATTTAATGAATAAAGAAATTGGAGATTTATCTTGTCTTGTTGGTATTCCAGGATTATTAGGTGGAGCTATTTATAATAATAGTGGTAGCTATAAGGACTCTATTAGTGATTCTTTAATTTCAGTTGATTATATTAATACGTCTGGAGAAATAATTAGAATTAATAATAAGAATTGTGCTTTTGGATATAGAAGAAGTATTTTTAAATATATTAAAGGAATAATAATTAGTGCTAGATTTCATATTAGACATGAAAACACTAAAAATATAGTAAATTCGAAGTTGAAAAGAAGAATGGAATCACAGCCTGTTAAAAGTAAAAGTATGGGATCAGTGTTTAAAAATAATCCTTTAATTCCAAGCTGGAAAATAGTTGATGCTTTAGGGCTTAGAGGATTTCAAATTGGGGGAGCTGCAGTAAGTCAAAAGCATTCTAATTTTATTATTAATTTAGGAAATGCTAGTGCTAAGGATATTATTAGCCTTATAGAATTAATTGAAACAAGATCAAGACTTGAACTTGGGATTTCATTAGTTAGAGAGATTGAGGTTATAAATTAATTATATTAATTATGATATTTTTTATTTAATAAAATGTTTGATATTTTGTTGAAAAAGGAGACGTTTTAAGGTAAAATTAATTGCAAGGGTATATCAATGGTAATTTGGGAAAAAGAGGTAGAGGAAAATGATATTTGATGAACTAGACACATTAGAGGCTGCCAAGACAAAAATAAAGGTTATTGGTGTTGGTGGAGCCGGTAAAAATGCAATTGATCATATGATAGATAATGATGTACATGGAGTAGAATTCTTTGCAGTTAATACTGATGCGCAAGATTTAAAGGTTTCTAAAGCAACTAATAAGCTATTAATTGGAAAAACAAAAACTCATGGTCAAGGAGCAGGAGCAAACCCAGAAGTTGGAAGAGCTGCCGCACTTGAAAGTGAAGATGATATTCATGAGATGATTGAGGATGCTCAAATGGTATTTATTACCTGTGGTATGGGTGGAGGCACTGGTACTGGTGCGGCACCAGTTATTGCTAGAATTGCAAGAGAACACGGATGTTTAACTATAGGAATATGTACAAAACCATTTGCATTTGAGGGACCTATTCGTGCTCAAAATGCATTTCAGGGTCTTGAAGAAATGAGAAAATATTCTGATACTGTTATTGTTGTTCCTAATGAAAGATTACTTGCTACGGTAGATAATCATACTACAATGCTTGATGCCTTTAGAGAAGCAGATACTGTGTTACGTAAAGCTGTACAAGGTGTTTCTGAGATTATTACAATTCCTGGTACAATAAATTTAGACTTTGCAGATATTAAATCCGTAATGCAAAATAAAGGTACTGCATTATTAGGTATTGGATCTGCAAAGGGTCCTAATAGAGCTGTAGAAGCAGCGAGATTAGCAATTCACTCAAGGTTGCTAGAAGTTACAGTAGATGGTGCTACTGATGCAATTGTAAATGTTACTGCATCAGAGGATTTGGGAATGAAAGAATATGAAAGTGCTTTGGCAGAAATTAGAAATAATTGCAGCAAAGACTTAAATATTATTTGTGGTACTGCTATTAATAGTGATCTTGGGGATGAAATGGTAATTACTGTAGTAGCTACAGGATTTGAATTAAAGGCTAAGAATTATGGAGTTGATGATTTGGCCGATTCTATTTTCAAAAATATATCAGAAGAAAGTATTAATTTGAATTATTTACCTAATAAAGAAGATGATGATTATGATAAAGATAATCATTTAAATGATGTATTTTCTACTGGAATGTCAAAAAAAGAAGAAAGAAGACGTCAAAAGGAAGAAGAAGCTAAAAGAAAACAAGAAGAGAAACTTAAAGAAAGAGAATTATCATCTTCCTCCTCATCAAATAAAGAAACTAGTCTTCCAAGTTGGTTAAGGAAAAAAATATAGTAAAAAAATAAGTAGAACTCAATTTTAGTTCTACTTATTTTAATTTGTAAAATATTTTTTTCTTTTAATTGTTTTATCAATTTTTTTTAGTTGAATTTTATGTTTTTTATATTCTTCTTTGATACGAAGCTTAAGTTCATTATCTAAAATTTTATGATTTTTATTAAGATTTTTTTTGTTAAATGATATAGCATAGTCTGCTTCTGCGATATTATCTCTATACAAGAAATAATTTTCAGTATTATCCTTTTTATATTTTTCTCTTAAATTATGAAATTCCTGATTTTCTTGTATGATGCTTTGAGCTTCAGAAGCATAATAGGCTTTTATGTTAGCCTTTATATTTTCTTCGTAAATTACTAATTTTTTTTCCTCATTTCTCTTTAATTCATTAATTCTATTAATAAGGCTTATTTCATTATCTTTAAGTTCATCCTTATAAGATTTATATTTATTCAAATTATTATCACCAATTGAAATATGATAATCCAATTCTAGATCTTTAATATTTTCAATTACTGCATATAATGTAGTATATAAATAATTTCCTAGATTTATATTTTCATCTTGTAAAGTTTTAGTAATTTTTTCATAATTATCTCTTAAATTACTTAATTCTTTTTGAGAATTAATATTTGATATTTGAATATTTTTTTTACAAATATTAATTTCATCATTATATTCTTTTAGTGATTTTTTATAGTTTTTAGTATATTCTAATTTCATTTCTTTTATTAGAGAAGCAGTTGTGAATTCTTCATTCTTTTTTTGATTTTTTAGAATAACATTCTTTTTTTCTAATTCAAGGAATCTTTTTAACTTAAAATCATTAATACTAGTATAAATAGAATTGATAGTAGTATTCAATGTTTTCATAATTTTTGTAATTTTTGACTCTAAATCTATGAAATAATCAATATTATTGTTACTATTATTTTCTTCATTGATAATATTATTTATTTTTGCTAATAAAGCGATATTAATTTCTGAAATATCGTCAAATAGTATGTAATAAGACTTTAATTCTTTATTTAGACTTTTTTGAATTTTTATAATAGATTTATTATAGTAATTTTTACTTTTTTCTATTTCTTTTTGAATTTTTTGGATACTAGATTTATAATATTTTATTTTTCTATTATTTTTATTTGTGTTTTTATTAATCTTATTAGTTTTATTTTGAATTTCTATTTTTTTATAATAAGACTTTTCATTTGAATATTGATATTTTAAAGCATATAGTCGTTTATTATAACTAGTATTTTCATCTAATATTTTTTCGATTTCTTCTTTTGTAGATTGTATCTTATTTTTAAAATTAAATAAATTATTATTATATTGTGATTTATATTTTTCTTTTATTTGATCATAGTATAAATTATTTAAGGTTTTTTTATTTTCATCTATTAAAGCTTTAATATTATCTTTATAGCATTTTGTTATATTCTCTAAATAATTAATAAAGTTTACTTTTAATGCAATAAAAAAATTTCTTAAATCAATAATTATTTCATTTTTTGTTCCAATAGAATTATCTACAATGTGAATTATTTTGAAGATAGAAACGCACATTGATTTTATTAATGAATAAAAATTTGATGTTTCAAATTGAATGATCTTAAAGTTTATGTTAAATAATTCATTTAATAATACTATTTTATATTCCTCTAAATAAGAAGATATTTCATTTTTAGTATTAATTATCAATACTTCAGAGTTTAATTTATTTTTATTATGCTCATTATTAAAAGATAATATTTCAATGTTTGATAATTTTTTATTTATTTCTAATTCATTATTAATATCAATTTCATAGTTTTTATTCTTTAAATTGGAAAGATTAGTATTGAATCTTAATTCCTCTTTAGCTTCATTAAGTTTCAGCCTATATAAATTCTCATTATATTCTCTAAGAGTTTTGTGCCTTTCTATTTCTAGCATTGTATAGACAGTATGAAAGTTTTTTTTCTTTTGATAAATCTTATCTTCATATTCATGAACTAATATGTTTAGCGATTTAGTCATCTCAAGATTAGCTTCTGCAATTTTTATTTTATAGCTTATTCTTTGAAGTTCAATATCATATTCTGCAAGTATGATATTTTTTTCTCTTTTCTTCTTTATTTGTTCTATATTGAAATTATGCTTAAGAATAGAAGAATTAATATCATATGTTAATTTATATTTACTTTCATCATATTTTAGATTAAATTCAAATTTATTAATATATTCTTGATTTTGCTTAATAATAGTATTTTCTTCTTCAATATATTTTTTTATGTTACTATTTTTTTCAAGTTCAAGTTGTTTTTTTTCAAAGTTTTCATTCTCTATTGTTTTTAGATAGTTTCCCTCTAGGGTTCTAAGATCATTATCAAGTTTTGCTTCAAGCTTCTCTTTTTTGCTGGCAAATAATTTATACTTTAAGATGATCAATTTTTTTGTATCTAAAGAATTATCTTTAGATATTAGTTCAGACACTTCAAATTGAAGTCTTTTATGTTCTTCTAATATTAGATATAGAGTTTTATTTATTTTATTATCTCTATTTTCATTATATTCTTTTTTGTATTCTTCAATTTTTGAATCTATTTCTTTTACATTTACTATGAAATCTTTTGTTATTTTATTTGTTTCATTATGTAAATCATGTCTTTTGTTTTCTTTTTCTATATTTGAAGAATTTTGTTCACTAGAATAAATAACTCTTCTTTGTTCTATATTTCTATTTTTGATATCATAAAGAGGTCTAATTTCATTATTCAAATTAATTGTAAATTCTTTATTTTCTTTATCAAAGGTCTTACTATAATCTTCTCGCTCTTTTTGAATTTTTTTATATTGATTATTATATTCTTCTATTAAACGAGAATATTTATTCATTAGGGCTTTAGTTTCACTATCGTAATTTATATATATTCTTGAATATGCTTTATCTAGATTTTTAAGTATATTATCTAATTCATCATTATATTTGATAATACTGCTATTATAATAATCTTTTGATGATTGATTTTTAAAAGATAATCTTTTTTCTGTTTCCTTATAATCATTAATAAAATATTTTAGGTTTTCTTTTGAGTTAATAGTATTGTCTTGAATTTTTTTTATGGATTCTCTTTTATCACTCTCAAGTTTTTCATTTAATAATTCTATTTTTTGATTTTTTTCTATTTCTGATTTTGAGATATTTATTTTTTCTGATTCTTCTAATTCTTTTAATTCTTTTTCTTTTTCATTTGATAATTTTATATACTTTTTTTTAGTATTCTTTATTTCTTTATTTAAAAAATTAATAGTTTTTGATAAGTTATTTGTCAATCTTATTGATGTTTTTTTATATTTATTTATTTCTTCTTTAATTTCTTGAATAGCTTTTGTTGAAAGGACAGCATTATTATCATAACTAGAATATTTATCAATTGTTGATATGATATTATTTATAATATCTTCTATTGAGTTTAAGTATTGACTCATAGTGCTACCTCCTTGCAATAATAATCAATTATATTATATAATTAAATAAGATTTTAGTAAAGAAAAAGGAAATTTATATGAAATGTTTTTGTGATTTTGAAATGATAAATAAGGTATATGATAATAAAGATTATTATTTATGTTTAAATTGTGGATATTTGAAAAAAAAGAAATTACCTACAAAAGAAGAAGAACTAGATAGATACAATAAGCATATTTGTGATGATAAGTATTTAATTTATATGGAAAATATTTATGAAAATATTAAAGAATATATTTATGGGAATAGAATATTAGATTATGGCTGTGGTAAGATTCATGCATTAAGTGATATTTTAAATAATAATGGTTATATGGCTTTTTATTATGATTTATATTATTATAATGTTGATATTCCATATGAAATAGATACTATTATTTTAATTGAGGTTTTTGAACATATTTCAGATTTAAAAGGATTATTAATTAATCTTAAGATGCATTTGAATAGTAATGGTAGAATTATTATAAAAACTTTAGTGGTAAAAGACTCTAACGATTATTGGTATCTAAGAGATATTACTCATATAAGCTTTCCATCTGTTAGAAGTATGGAAATATTAGGAGATATTTGTGGATTTAATGTTATTTATGATAGTAATAAATCATTATTTATTTTAACTAGCATATAATATCATGGTGATATTTTGATTGAGCATATTGTTAAAAATAATGAAAGTATTTATGATATTTTAGATAACTATCATATTAGTATTGAAGAATTAAAAAAATATAATCCTCATATTACAAATATTAGAGATTTGACTTTTGGTATGAAGGTAAGGATTCCTATTATTTCTAATGAGTGTAATCAAATATTAGATAGCTCTGAAATATTAGTTGAGGATTTTTATAGAGTAATTGAGGATAATCTTGATACTAATGAAAATAGTATTGAGGAAGAATTAAATTTAGAGAATAAAAAAAATATTTTTGAGAAAAATGAAGAAAAAATTGGTACCATTAATGAGAAAAACAATATAAATAATACCCCAATTTTATCAAATAGATGTTATCCTGGAATTTTACCTCCAAAAAAGAGATATGGCGGAAGATAATTGAGTTTCTTCCGTCTTTTCTTTTATGTTATTTTATGCTATAATTCGCATAGGTGATTTAGATTATGTATGGGTATATTATTGGTAAAATTACAAAGATTTCTCCTAAATATATTATTTGTGAGAACAATGGAATTGGTTATTTAATTATTGTTCCAAATCCTTATAATTATAAGCTTAATCAAGATTATAAGGTTTTCACTCATCAATATGTTAGAGAGGATATTATAGATTTATATGGTTTTATGACAGAAGAGGAAAAGGATTTATTTTTAAAGCTTATTTCTGTTAGTGGTATTGGGCCTAAGAGTGCTTTATCTATTTTAGCTACTGGTACTGTTAAAGAAATTGTAAATGCAATTGAAAATAGAAATGATGCTTATTTGAAGAAATTTCCTGGTATAGGAGCTAAAGCTTCTCAGCAAATTATTCTTGATTTAAAAGGAAAAATAGCATTTGAGGCTAGTGAAGAGGAAGTTAAGAGCGATGGTAAGATAGTAGATGTTGAAGAAGCATTAATTGCTTTAGGATATAGTAAAAAAGAAATACAAAAGGTTTTACCTAAGCTAGATAAGTCTTTAGAGGTTGGTATTTTAGTCAAAGAAGCACTTAAGATGATTGTTAAGTAGGTGAGGATATGGAAGAAAATAAGACTTTAGATGAAGAAAATAGAATAGTAGATCCTAATCAATTGCCAAGTGATGATGATTCTAGTCTTTCACTTCGTCCTCAGCTTATTAAAGAATATATTGGACAAAGTGAATCTAAGGAAATGCTATCAGTTTATATTGAAGCCTGTAAAAAAAGAAATGAAGCTTTAGATCATTGCCTTTTATATGGTCCTCCAGGACTTGGTAAAACTACTCTTGCTCAAATCATCGCAAATGAATTAGGGGTTAATTTAAAAGTAATCTCTGGTCCTTCTGTTGAAAAAAGTGGAGATTTAGCTGCAGTTTTATCAACACTTAATGAGGGGGATGTATTATTTATTGATGAGATACATCGTTTGCCAAGATTTGTTGAAGAGGTGTTGTATAGCGCAATGGAGGATTATGTTTTAGATATTATGGTTGGTAAGGATAGCCAAACTAGAAGTATTAGAATTGATTTGCCTCCTTTTACTTTAGTTGGTGCTACTACTAGATTTGGTGATTTATCTGCTCCATTAAGAGATAGATTTGGAGTTATTTTAAGACTTCAATATTATACTATTGATGAGCTTAAGCTTATAGTTAATAGAACTGCAAGTGTTTATGAAACTAAAATAGATGATGAGGCTTCATTAGAGCTTGCAAAGCGTAGTAGAGGTACTCCACGTATTGCGAATAGATTATTTAGACGTGTTAGAGATTTTGCTGATGTAAAGAATAATGGTGTTATTTCTTTAGATATTTGTAAAGAAGCCTTAAGTAAATTAGGTATTGATAATAATGGTCTTGATTATAATGATTATCATTATTTAAAGGCAATCATTAATACTTTTAAGGGTGGTCCTGTTGGTGTTGAGTCACTTGCTGCAACTATTTCCGAGGATGTAGCTACTATTGAGGATGTATATGAGCCATATTTGCTTCAGGAGGGCTATATTAAGCGTAGTAATCGTGGTAGAATTGCGACTAAAAAAGCATATGATGCTTTAGGTATTCAATATTATAGAGGTTTATTTGAATGATAAAGACTAGTGATTATGATTATTATTTGCCAGAAGAGCTTATAGCTCAGACTCCACTTGTTAATAGAAGTGAGTCTAGGTTAATGATATTAGATAGAAAAAATAAAACAATAGAGCATAAAAAGTTTTCTGATATTGTGGATTATTTAGATAGTAATGATGTTTTAGTATTAAATGATACTAAGGTTATTCCTGCTAGATTAATCGGTCATAAAGAGGATACTAATGCTGTTATTGAGATTTTACTTCTTAAGGATTTAGGGGATAATGTATGGCAAACTCTTGCTAAACCCCAAAGAAGAGTAAAAATTGGGTCTATTATTACATTTGGTGATGGGATATTAAAGGCTCAATGTATAAAAAAAGAGGATATGGGTATTTGTGAATTTAAACTAATTTATGAAGGTATTTTAGTTGAAATATTAGATAAGCTTGGAGAAATGCCTTTACCTCCTTATATTCATGAAAAGCTTAATGATAAGGATAGATATCAAACTGTTTATGCTAAAAATTTAGGTAGTGCCGCAGCTCCTACTGCAGGACTCCATTTTACTCCTGAACTTTTAGAAAAAATTAAAAATAAGGGTGTTGAGCTTATTTATGTAACTCTTCATGTAGGGTTAGGTACCTTTAGGCCAGTTGAGGAGGAGGATTTAACTAATCATGTAATGCACTCTGAATATTATGAGATTAGTGAAGATGCTGCAAATAGATTGAATTTAGCAATAAAAAATCATAAGAGAATTGTTTCTGTTGGTACTACATCAACTAGAACCTTAGAAAGTGCTTATGATAATGGCTTTAAGGCTTGTTGTCAAAATACTTCTATTTTTATTTATCCTGGCTATGAATTTAAGGTAGTTTCTGCTCAAATTACTAATTTTCATTTGCCAAAATCTACTTTAATCATGCTAGTTAGTGCTTTTGCAGGAAGAGAATTCATTTTAGATAGCTATAAAAAAGCTGTAGAAGAAAAATATCGTTTTTTCTCATTTGGAGATGCAATGTTTATTAAATAATGGAGGATACTATGAAAAAATATACTGAATTTTTAAATGATAATAATCCAAAAGTTGAAATGAAGGTTAAGGAGTTTGGTTCAATGATTATTGAATTATTTCCAAGTGTAGCTCCTATTACCGTTGAAAATTTCTTAGGCCTTGTTGATAATAATTTTTATGATGGAATAATATTTCATAGAGTTATTAAGGGCTTTATGATTCAAGGTGGTGACCCTAAGGGTACAGGTATAGGAGGATCATCTAGAAAAATAAAGGGAGAATTTTTATCTAATGGTGTAAATAATGAGCTTATGCATACTAAGGGCGTTATTTCTATGGCTAGAACCTTTATTCCTAATAGTGCTTCATCTCAATTTTTTATTATGCATGAGGATGCTCCACATTTAGATGGAGAATATGCAGCCTTTGGTGTTGTTTTAGAGGGACTTGATGTTGTTGATAAAATCGCAAATGTTAAAACTTTAGCTCAGGATAGACCAAGTATCGATGTAGTTATTGAAAGCGTAAAGAGGTTATCATAATGAATCCAGTATGGTATGAGCTTAAGCATGTTTGTAAACAAACAGGTGCTAGATACGGAATCTTACATACGCCACATGGTGATTTTGAAACCCCAATTTTTATGCCAGTTGGTACTAAAGCTAATGTAAAAACATTAATTCCTTCTGAGATTATGGAGGTATCTGATGGTTTAATTTTAGGTAATACTTATCATTTATGGCTTCAACCAGGAGATGAATTGATTCGTGATTTTGGTGGTATTAGAGGCTTTATGAAATGGGATGGAGCATTACTAACTGATAGTGGTGGTTTTCAAGTATTTTCTTTATCTAAAATTAGAAAGATAACTGAAGAGGGTGTAGAATTTAGACATCATAAATCAGGAGAAAAACTATTTTTATCTCCTGAAAAATCAATTGAGATTCAAAATAATTTAGGTGCTGATATTATTATGAGCTTTGATGAATGTCCACCTTTTGATGCTGATGATAAATATATGAAGGATAGTGTTGATAGAACTATTAGATGGGCAAAAAGAGGCTTTGATGCTCATAAAAATAAGGATAGTCAAGCCTTATTTGGAATTGTTCAAGGTGGAGGAAATAAGGAAATAAGAAAATATTGCCTTGATGAGCTTCAAAAAATTGATTTTCCTGGCTATTCAATTGGTGGTCTTTCTGTTGGAGAATCTAAAAAGGAAATGTATGAAATGCTTGAATATTTAAGCACTATTATGCCTAAGGACAAGCCTAGATATTTAATGGGAGTAGGTTCTCCTGATGATTTAGTTATAGGTTCTATTAATGGAATTGATATGTTTGATTGTGTGTTACCTAGTAGAAATGCACGACATGGTACAGCATTTACATCTATTGGTAAAATCCAAGTAAAGAATACTAAGCTATATAGTGATCCAAATCCATTAGATCCAAAATGTGATTGTTTTGTATGTAAGAATTATTCAAGAGCTTATTTAAATCACTTAGTAAAATCTGAAGAGATTTTAGCTCAAAGATTATTAACTTATCATAATCTATATTTCCTTAAGAATTTAATGAAAAATATTAGAGAGGCCATTAAAGAGGATAGATTATTAGATTTCAAGAATGAATTCTTTAAAGAATTTGGATATACTAAATAAAAAAATGGGAATATATCCCATCGTTTAAAAAGGAGAGTTTTCTCCTTTTTAATTTTGACCTGTACATACCGCTACTGAAATAGGCTCAAGACATTGAATAGTTTTTATACAATCTATATCAATTGTCATAGTATAGTCAGTACCAACAAGAGTGTTATTAGATAATTCAAGTAATCTTACAGTAACATACTGACCACATCTTACTGACTCGATTCTAAAATATCTAGTTACATTACCAGTAGTACCAATATCTCCGACAAATACATCTGAGCAACATCTAAATATTACTGGAATTGTATTATATGTAGCAGCAAGTAAGGATCTTTGACAACCTATACAAGCTTGTGAATCGTCTAATATAGCTTCCTTTTGAAGCTTATCAATTTTCATAATAGTGTCCTTAATATAATTACAGCTACAGGATGAACCATTTGTTATATTTTCCATTTTTTCACCCCCCTATTATAGAATATGCAAAAAAAAATAACAAAATATGGCAATTGACATAATATTTACAATATTATTCTTGTAAAAAAATAAAAAAAATCCTATAATATATATGAATTTTATTTATATGAGGTGACTTCTATAGATGTTTAGAACGGCTATTAATATATGGGTGATAATTGGCATAGCTCTAGCTATAGTTTTATTATTATCTATAGTAATTATACTAGTATTAAAAAATAAGAATAAGAAAATTAGAGTTGATTCTAGCTTTATTGATAATATATTAAACTATTTAGGTGGGGTTAATAACTTATTATCTACTGAGGTTGAAAATGGTAGATTACGATTAAAGGTTAATGATTTAGATGTTGTTAATTTTGATGGCTTGAAGTCTATGACAGAATCTGGGGTTTTTGTTACAGGAGATTGTGTTAAAATTTTATTTAAAACAGATTCAAAATTAATTAAAGAAGAATTAGATAAGAAAATAAAATAGGGGGCTATAGAATGGTAAAGAAGAGTTTTAGAATCACTAATGAAAATGGAGTACATGCAAGACCTGCTACCTCATTGGTAAATGAGGCAATGCTTTATAAATCTGATATTACCCTAGAGGCTTTAAGAAAAAAGGTTGATTTGAAGTCCATTATGGGAGTTATGTCATTAGGCATTTATTCAGGAGTTACAATCGAGGTTGTAGCTAATGGCGAGGATGAGGTTGAGGCTTTAGAGGGAATTAAAAAGCAAATTATCTCATTGGGATTAGGAAAAGAAGTATAATAGACTAAAAATAAATCATTCATTGATTTATTTTTGTTTTTATGGAGGTTATTATGAATATCAAAAATCAAATTGAAAAATATAAAGAAGAAGCATTTAGTTTATTAGATAGTTTAATTTCATGCAAAAGTGTTTTAGATGAATATATGCCTAATAGTGATGCCCCTTTTGGCATTCAAGCTAAAAAGGCATTAGAATTATTATTAAATAAAGCTAAAGAAGATGGCTTTATTACTAAAAATATAGATAATTATGCTGGTCATATTGAATTTGGTAGTGGAAATGAAATATTAGGAATATTAGCTCATTTAGATGTTGTCCCAGTTAATGAATCAGAATGGGATAGTAATCCTTTTAAATTAACATTTAAGAATGACAAAATGTATGGAAGAGGCACTCTAGATGATAAAGGACCATTAGTTTCTGCATATATCGCAATGAAAATATTAAAGGATAATGGTTTTATTCCTAATAAAAGAGTTAGATTAATTGCAGGCTGTGATGAGGAAAGTGGCAGCAGATGTCTAAAACATTACCTAGAATATGAAGAAAAACCTCATTTAGGCTTTTCTCCTGATGCTTCATTCCCTGTTATTTTTGGAGAAAAGGGAATGCTAAGCTTTGATATAGTAGGTAATCTTGATGGTGTAATTAGTGAATTTATTTGTGGTGATCGATATAATGTAGTACCATCATGTGCGAAATGTAAGCTAAAAGTTAATCTTGAAAATGAATTTTATTCATATTTAAATGAAAATAATTATCAAGGCGAATATAAGGATGGATATTATATTATTTATGGTGTTGCCGCTCATGCAATGTGTCCTGAAAATGGAGTGAATGCTGCTTATTTATTATTTGATTTTATTAATAGAAATACTAATTCTAAATTAGCTAAATTTGTATCAGAATATTTCTTATACGATACAAGAGGAGTTAAGCTTGGTATTGATGTATATGATGAAGAAATGAAGGATTTAACTTGTAATTTTGCAGTATGTAAAACAGAGGGTAATAGTTTTAAAATTGGTGTTAATTGTAGAGTTCCTTTAGATTCACATTTACAATTAATTGAGGATAAAGTTACTATTATAGCTAATAAATATGGATACAATTATAAAGAATTATCTAAATCAAAGCGCCATTATGTTAATCCTAATGGAGAACTTGTTAAAACATTAATGAATGTATATTCTGAGGTTACAAATGATTATGAAAATAAACCATTCACAATTGGTGGTGGTACCTACGCAAGAGAAATAGGTAATTCTGTAGCCTTTGGTCCAACCCTAGTAGGAAGAGAGGATGTTTGTCATATAGCTAATGAATATATGTACTTAGAGGATTTCTTTACCGCTATAGAGATATATGCAAAAGCTATTTATGAACTAACAAAATAATGAGATTAAGAAAAATTAAAAATGCACAAGAAAGATTAAAAGCGGAGAATAATATATATTATATTGAAAATCCAGCCTTATATAAGGGAAAATGGAAAAGTCTATTTAATAATGATAATCCTATTCATATTGAAATTGGCTGTGGAAAAGGTCAATTTATGATGGAATTAAGTAAGAGAAATCCTAACATTAATTATATCGCAATAGAAAAATATGATTCTGTATTATTAAGAATATTAGAAAAGGCTATGGATGATAAGCCTTCTAATTTGAAGCTTTCGGTAATAGATGCTAAAGAATTAACAAATTATTTTGCTGATGGTGAGGTTTCAAGAATTTATTTAAATTTTTCTGATCCTTGGCCAAAAAATGCTCATGCTAAAAGAAGATTAACCTCTAAAAGCTTTTTAGATAATTATAAAAAAATATTAATACCATATGGTGAAATATTTCAAAAAACAGATAATAGAGGATTGTTTGAGTTTTCAATAGAATCATTTAATGAAAATAATTTTTCATTATCACATATCTCACTTGATTTACATAGTGATTATGAAAAATATCCTGATAATATTACAACAGAATTTGAGGATAAATGGTCAAAGCTTGGTCCTATTTATAGATTAGAAGCAAGGAAAAGAAATTAATATGGCTATTTTTGCATTAATCGGTGGAAAAGAAAATAAAAATATTATTGATAATTTGATAGAAAAAAAATTAATAGAATTAACTAAAAAAGATAATCCTACTCTTCTTTTTTGTCCCTTTGCTTCAGGCGATATTGAAAAATCTATAGTGAAGTTTCATAAGCTAATGAAAGGAATTCATTGTGATATTATTGATTTAAATTATCATAATTTAAATCAGTTTGATGAGTTATTAAATGCTGCTGATATTTTATATATTGGTGGTGGGTCTTGTGATGATTTAATTGAATTTTTCAAATTAAATGACCTAGATAAAATATTATATAAGCATCAAAATGATAATATGATTTTTGCTGGTTCTTCTGCTGGTGCGATGCTATATTGTAAGGTAGCTATGGGAGATAAGTATATGTTTACTGATAACTTCCATAATTATAATTATAAAATGGTTAATACCTTAGGTATTTTAAATATAAATATATGTCCCCATTATCAAAATGAGGATTTAATCATTTATAACGATGAGGTAAAAAAATATAAGCTTAATGCCTTTGGCATTGAGGAGGGTTGTTGTCTAGTTATAGATAATAACTTATATTATGTAATAAAGGAAAATAAAGCAAATAGTGTTTATTTATTTGATAAAAATAAAGATTATCAAATGATACCACTATATGAAGGAATTATATATGAAGAAAATAGCGACTTTAGGACCTAAGGGTACCTATTGTGATATTGCAGTAAAAAGATTTTTAGAGGATAATAAGCTTGATTATGAAATTGAATACTATCCTAGTATTATTAAAACAGCTAATGCTTTAGAAAAAACTGATTTAGCTATTATACCATTTGAAAATACCTTAGATGGTTTTGTTGTTGAGGGGCTAGATCAAATAATAAAGAATCATTATTGGATATCACAACAAATAAAATTAGATATAGATTTTGCTTTTGTGTCAAATAGTAATAATCTTGATACAATAAAGAATTGTTATTGTCAATTTAAGGCTTATGGACAATGCTTAGATTTTATTGCAAAAAATAATTTTAATATTATTACTACTGAAAGTAATGGGGAAAGCTTAGATAAGGTAATAACTTCAAATGAGGAATACGCTGCAATTATTCCAATGCATTTGGCTATAAAAAATAATTTCAATATTAATATTTCTCATGTAGCTGATAGTAAGAATAATGAAACTAGATTCTTTATAATCTCTAAGGAAAGAAAAAAAATTGAATTAAATGATAATATGGAGGCCTCAATTGTAATTGAATCATTCGGTGAAGATAGACCAGGTACTCTTTATGATATTTTAAGACAATTTCATGATGAAGAAATCAATTTAAAATCTATTATGTCAAGACCTATGAAAACAGAAATGGGTAAATATAAATTTTATTTTGAATGTACAGTAAATAGTAGTAATGTAAATAAGCTTTATAACATAAAAAACAATATAGAAAAAACAAATTCAAAGGTTACTATATTAGGAATATATAGTAGTATATAAGGAGTAATCTATGCGTGCAGTAGATATTATTATGAAAAAAAGAGATGGATATCCACTTAGTGAAGAAGAAATTAACTTCTTAATTGAGGGGTATACTAATGGAGAAATACCAGACTATCAAATGTCTGCTTTTACAATGGCTGTTTATTTTCAAGGAATGAATGAAGAAGAAACAACCTTATTAACCAAGGCTATGCTAAATAGTGGTGATATCTTAGATTTATCTAAAATTAATGGAATTAAGGTAGATAAGCATTCTACAGGTGGTGTTGGTGATAAAACTACCTTAGTAGTCGCACCAATTGTTGCCTCACTTGGAATTAAATTCGCTAAAATGAGTGGAAGAGGATTAGGACATACTGGAGGTACATTAGATAAGCTTGAGTCTATACCAGGATATAATAATTATTTATCTGATGAGGAGTTTATTAATCAGGTTAATAATATTGGAATATCTGTTATAGGACAAACTGGAGTATTAGCTCCAGCAGACAAAAAGCTTTATGCTCTAAGAGATGTTACCGCAACAGTTGAATCTATTCCACTTATCGCATCAAGTATTATGTCAAAGAAGCTTGCGGCAGGAAGTGATGCGATTGTACTTGATGTTAAGGTTGGTAGTGGTGCATTTATGAAAAATGTAGAGGATGCTACTAAATTAGCTGAATTAATGGTCAAAATTGGTAAAAATTGTAATAAAAAAATGACAGCAGTATTAACTAATATGGATGAACCATTAGGTTATGCAGTAGGAAATTCATTAGAGGTTATTGAGGCTATTAATACCTTAAATGGGAATGGACCTAAGGATTTTAAGGAATTGTGCTTTGAAATTGCAGCTCAGTTAATATTACATGCTGATAAGGCTAAAACATTAGAAGAAGCATATAGTTTATGTGAAAGACAAATAGAAAATAAAGAGGCTTTAAATACTTTAGCTAAGCTTGTTGAAGCACAAGGTGGTAATAAAAATTATATTTTAGAACCCTCATTATTTCCTAAGGCTAAATATACTTATGAGGTATGTATAAATAATGAAGGTTATGTTAATCATATTAATGCCCTTCAAATTGGAAATGCAGCTATGATTTTAGGAGCGGGAAGAAAAAAAATTACTGATATTATTGATCATAGTGTTGGTGTTGTTTTACATAAAAAGGTTGGAGATAAAGTCGATATTAACGATAGTATTGCGACTATTTATTCTAATTATAGTAATGTTGATGAGGTTAAAAAGCTTATTTTAGATGCTTTTAGCTATTCAAATGAGCCAATTACACCTCAAATTATCTTAAAAGTTATAAAATAAAAAAATTTTCTTGCATTTAATATTTATTTTTTGTATAATGAAAAAGAAGCTTTTCCTAGGAGGGGACTTTATGATAGCTGTAGATATTTGTGTTGCGATTGTAGCAATTTTATTAATTATAATAGTAATGCTTCAGGGCTCAAAGGATGATATCAATGATGCATTCAATGGTAGCAAGTCTGAATTATTTAAAAATCAAAAGACACGTGGTGTTGAATTATTTATGCAAAGAGCCACAGCAATCTTAGCTGTATTGTTCATTGCGCTAGTAATCACATCTGTAGCGTTACATACTAATATAATGTAGGTAATTAATGAGATTTGTTTCAAATCTCATTTTTATTTTCTTATTAGGTTGATATTTTAGGAGGTTTTTATGAAAAATGATATATTAAATATACTAAAAGAAGCTCCTTTATCTATTGATCTAATTTCTAAGTTACTAGATAAACCCATTGATGTAGTGAAGGAATTATTAGATAGTATGATAGATGAGGGATTAATTAAATATAGTAGTAATACCGAATTATATAAGCTTATTAAGAAAAAGAGTAAGATAAAAAGAACAGGTATTACTGAAGAAGAAGTTTTAGAGTGTTTTACAGATGCTACTTTGACTGACGGAACAAATATTTCTAAAAAGCTATCTGTTTCTAAAAAAGAAGTTGAAGCAATATTAAAGAAATTACGAAGTGAAAGAAAATTAGGAAGTGTTTATGGATTATACTCATTAATGAGAGAAGCAACATTAATAGTGAAAGAAAATGCTGTATTTGCTCATGTAGAAAAAGAATCAAAAGATTATTATATTAGTGAATCTAATGAAATTCCTTATGATGGAGATACTGCACTTATATGCCTAGATTTAGAATATCCAACTGGAAAATGTCCTTGTGCATGTCTAAAAAAGATAATAAAAAGAGCTCATACAAAAATAATTGGTTCAATAAAAATAAATTCTAAAAAAACTAGAGCTTATATTTGCTCAAATGATCCTTCATTTAATGTTAATGCAGTAGTATCTTTAGATAATTTAAATGGAGCTGTTAATGGTCAAATAGTTGAAGGAGAAATCCTTGAATATGGTTTTGAAATTACTGCTAGGGTTACAAAAATTTTAGGAAATAAAGATGATGCTGGTATTGATATTTTACAAATAGCATTAGAATATGGATTTGAGAGTGAATTTTCACCTGAAACAATAAAAGAAATAGATAATATTTCTGATTATGTTGATGAAAAGGAATTGGTAGGAAGAAGAGATTTTAGAAATCTTAATATTATTACTATTGATGGTGATGATTCAAAGGATTTTGATGATGCGGTATCCTTGGAAATAGATGAATTTGGTAATTATCATTTAGGCGTATATATAGCTGATGTAGCAAATTATGTTAAAGAGGGTTCTTCACTAGATAGTGATGCCTTAAAAAGAGGTACCTCAGTATATTTAGCTGATAGAGTGATTCCTATGCTACCTAAAAAGCTTTCTAATGGAATTTGTTCATTAAATGAAGGGGTAGATAGATTAGTATTAGCTTCTCTTATCACATATGATTCTAAGGGAAAGCTTATTGATTATGAAATATGTGAGGGTGTAATTAGATCATCTCATAGAATGACCTATAAAAAGGTTAATGAAATATTAAATGGAAATATTGAAATTACTAATCAATATCTTGATATTAAGGATATGCTGTTTAACATGAATGATTTATCTAAAATGTTAAGAAATATTAGAACTCGTAAGGGTGCTTTAGAATTTGAAGCAGATGAATATAAATTTAAACTAGATGATAATGGTAAACCAATTGAGATAATAAAAAGAGAAAGAGATGATGCTGAAAAGCTAATAGAAGATTTTATGCTATCAGCAAATGAAGTAGTTGCTTACCATATGAATTTAATGAATTTACCAATTATTTATCGTGTTCATGAAAGTCCTGATCAGGATAAAATATATAATACATTTACAATCTTAAAAAATATGAATATTAATACTAATATTAAAAAAACAGATATTAACCCTAAGGATATTCAAAAGCTTTTAGATGATTGTAAGCATAACCCTAATTATGGAATAATAAACAGCTTATTATTAAGAAGTATGATGAAGGCTAAATATAGTGATGAATGTTTAGGACATTATGGGTTAGCCATGAAATATTATTGTCATTTTACTTCTCCTATTAGAAGATATCCTGATTTAATTACTCATAGAATGATAAAAAAATTATTGCTTCATCCTAATAATTTAGATGAAAGTATTAATTATTATGGTAATATATTAGGTGAGATAGCAAAACAAAATTCCTTAAGTGAGAAAAAAGCAGTAGAATGTGAAAGAGCAGTTGAGGATTTTATGTTTAGCTGGTATATGATTGATAAAATTGACAAAGAATATATAGGAACAATAACCTCTATTACAAGTTTCGGTATGTTTGTTACCCTAGATTTTGGAGTTGAGGGATTAGTCTTATATAAAAACTTAGATTCTTATTTTGAATTTGATGAGAGTAGATTAACTGCATCTGATGGATATAAAACCTATCATTTAGGTGATAAGATTAAGATAGTTGTTCTTTCATCTGATAAAAAATCAAGAAAGGTTGATTTTATTATCAAAAATCGTAGGAGGAAGGATTTCTATGAAGATTATATGTACTAATAAAAAGGCATCATTTGAATATTTTATTTTAGAAAGATATGAAGCAGGTATTAAGCTTGAGGGAACAGAGATAAAATCTATTAGGGCTGGTAAATGTAATATTAATGATGCTTATGTAATTATTAGGAATAATAGACCATATATTTTAAATATGTTTATCGCAAAATATGATTTTGGTAATATTTTTAATCATGATGAATTAAGAACTAGAGAATTATTACTTCATAAGCATGAATGTGATAAGCTTGCCTCAAGAATTAAATTAGAAGGATTAACTCTTGTTGCCTTAAAGGCTTATTTTGAGGGCTCTTTAGTTAAAATAGAAATCGGGTTATGTAGAGGTAAGAAGCTTCAGGATAAGCGTGAAACAATAAAAGAAAGAGATACTGAAAGAAATTTAAGAAAAGAATTAAAAAATAGAAATACATACTAGTATTTTTAAAAAAATGTGATAGAATATTTATGCTAGAAATAGCATAATTTGGGGATGTTTTGGATTCGCTGTGATTTATGAAGGCTTATAAGCATGTGGGAGTAGGCTCCCTTAAAAACGTCGAGGTTTAAATAACCGCAAACGAAGAAAACAATGAATATGCATTCTTAGCTGCAAGAAATAATTCTTGTGCTAACTATGCATTTGCTTGCTAATAGAAAATACAAGCAGCTCACCTAGCTAATTTCCTATGTTAGCTAGCTTGAGTTTTAACTCAGTAGGATATATTAAGATTCTGCTACTCTAAGAATTATTAATGAATCTAGTAGAGTGTAGTTAGCTTTTGGTTGGTCATTTCGCTTAGGGTTAATGAAAATTTAGATTTGACTAAACATGTAGAAAGTAAGTTGAATTAGGTTGCATACACGGGTTCGAGTCCCGTCATCTCCACCATATGAAAACTATTCCTTTGATACACAATATCGGAGGATTTTTCTTCATTTAGGGGTAAAAACACGATTTTAGGCTCGTTTTTGGTTTAAGAAAGAGTTAATACCTCTTTTTATTTTTTTATGGTTGTATCACTTTTATTGCTTTTATGTAAAGTGAGAACAATAAGTTTGATTAAATGAGGGGGCTCGAAAAGGAAAAAACAGCTAAAATCACATCAATAACTATGATACATTCGTAATAGTTTATGATTGTAAGAATATATCTATAAGTTAAAGTGTTTTTTCTTATTCCACAAAAATGAAAAAAAATCAAAAATTGGGAATAGATTAATAATAAAGAATGATGTATAATATAATTACCAAAAAAATAAATAAATTCAGAAAGTGGGAATATAATGAAATATTTAGTAAGAAATAAGTACTTAGAAAAGATAATACAGTTACAAAATACTCCAGATATTAAAGTTATAACTGGTTTGAGAAGAAGTGGAAAATCTATATTATTAAAAGAGTTTATGGATTATATTAAGGAGAATGATCCTAAAACTAATATTATTTTTATTAATCTTCAAGATATTGAATTTGAATCACTTCTAGAATATCATAATTTGCATAAATTTGTTTTGGATAATTATAAAGAAGGATTACATAATCTATTAATTATTGATGAAGTTCAGCTGTGTAATAAGTTTGAATTAGCTATCAATAGTCTTCATTCAAAAAATCAATTTGATATTTACATTACCGGTTCTAATGCTTTTTTGTTAAGCTCAGATTTAGCTACTTTATTTACTGGTAGAACTATGTCTATTGAAGTTTTTCCTTTTTCGTTTAAAGAATATATGGACTACTATGATGGATTAGGTGACATTGATAAAATGTTTGATAATTATGTTAAAGAAGGTGGAATGCCTGGTTCATTAATCTATGATGATTTAAAAAATAAATATGATTATTTAAGCCATGTATTTAATACAATTCTATTAAGAGATTTAATTGATAAATATAAAATTAGAAATCAAAACGAAATAAAAAAATTATCTGAATATATGATGGATAACATTGGTAATATCTTATCTCCTAATAATGTATGTAATTGCTTAAATAATGATAAGGTTGATATTACAAGAAAAACCATTTCTAAATATTTGGATTATTTTGAAAATTCGTTTATGTTTTATAAAGCTAAAAGATATGACCTTGTTGGAAAAAAGTATCTGATAAATAATGATAAGTATTATTTATCGGATGTTGGTTTTAGATATGCAATAAATGGAACTAGAAATTTAGATTATGGCCGTTGTCTAGAAAATATAGTTTATCTAGAACTGCTTAGAAGAGGATTTGAAGTATATATTGGAAAATTATATAAAAAAGAAATAGATTTTGTTGCAATAAGACGAAATGAAAAAATATACATACAAGTAAGTGATTATCTTGATAACGAAAAAACGTTTGAAAGAGAGTATTCTCCTCTATTATCAATAAAAGATGCATATCCAAAGAAAATAATAGCAAGAACAAAAAATGATATTTACGACTATAAAGGCATTGAGATAATTGATATCGCAAGATGGCTTTTAGGAGAGTAGAATGTGAGTGTTATTAGCTATAGATGCAATAAATTAGTTAATTTCAAATGGTTAGATTTTAAGAATCGAATCATAAAAAGACAGGTTACTGGGAAGGTTTAAGAGAGGTGTGAAAATGTTTCAATTTGAAATTACTAAGATGATGAATGTAACTCTAAAAGAAGATCAATATAAACAAATACCTAGTAAAAGCAATATAATAAAAACTTTAGAATTAGGTAAAGCAATAGGCTTTGATATTTTAAAAGATAATGATATTATTGGATTTGCAATGCTTAGAAAGTATGATGAAGGATGTTACTTCTTGTGGGATTATGCAATTGATTTTAAATATCAAAACAATCAATTTGGAACAAAAGCATTGCTAGAATTGATTGAATATTTTAAAGTGAATTATTCTTTAAAAGAAATGTCAACCACTTATATCTTCGGAAATACAATTGCCGCTTGTGTATATGAAAAAGTAGGATTCGTTACTACTGATATTGTAGATGAAGATGATATTCATGAAGTGAATATGCTTCTAACTATTAGATAGATAGATAGATTTTATCTTCCATCTTTGTATCAATTTATATTGTTCACACCCCATACAAAATGATTTTTTGTATAATAGTTATTGTTACACCCCCAAAAATAAAGCAAAGGTTTGATACAATAGTATTGAACTTTTTTTCTTTGCATAAAGGGATTAGTTCCTTTTTGTAAGTAAACAGCAGAGCCTTGTAGGAGTGTTTAACCGCACTTTTGCAAGGCTCTTTTTCCTTATATGTAATAACTACGGAACGAAAGGTCTGTCAACGGAAAGATTGATATTGCTACGGGACGATAGATTTTTGCTAAAATTTCTTATTTGAATCCCTGTTAATTCTGGCAAACTACTGGCACCGTCTGGCAAGTGTAACTTATTGACAAAAAGTTCAAATTAAGTGTATGCGTATAATATGCGACGCATAAATAATAAAACCCTAATATTTCTTTTTGTGCTGCCTTAGAAAATACTAGTGACCACAAATTTTAACCACCCTACCATTTCATAATAATTTTGGTATCATTTAAGTGTGACCACAAATTTTAACCACCCTACCATTTCATAATAATTTTGGTATCATTTAAGTATATTAAGGAGGTTAAACTATGCCAAGACAATATACTCAAAGGACTCCAGAAGAAAAATATGGTATTGTACAAGATTACTTC
>JBGVLG010000044.1:0-16428 GCA_045124155.1 Anaeroplasma sp. | reverse complement strand
CTACTTCACCAGTTTTATAATATTTTTTTGTAAAATCAGATCTTTTATACATAAATAATCACCACTATTCTATACTTAATTATACCACAAAAAGAGAAAAAAGTATAGAAAAAAACTATACTTTTATCATTAATTTATATTGAATCTGTCAGCTGCTGATTACCCCTTCTTCTAGTGTTACAGTTTCAAGAGAAACACAGCAATTAAAAGCATAACTACCAATTATACCACCCTTAATGATTAAAGTCTTAAGTCCTGTACAATTTTGGAATGCATTTTCTCCCATATCAGTTATATTTGATAAAGTAAGACTTTCTAAAGATTTACATTTAACAAAAGCTTCAGTTTCTATTTTAGTTAAAGAATCAGGTAAACTCAAAGCCTTAAGTGCTTTACAGTTATAGAAAGTATGGACCCCAATTTCAGTTACACCTTCTGGTACTGTTAGACTTTGAAGACTATAGCATCCATAGAATGCTTCATTTGATATTTTCTTTATTCCCTCAGAAATATCAACTTGTTCAAGCTTAGAGCAATATGTAAATAAACCAGTCGGAATCAAATCAAGTTTACTTGGTACATTTGCTTTTGTAAGACTGAAGCAAGCACGGAATACATAACTTCCGAGTTCAGTAATGGAGTTTGGTAATGTTATTTCTCGTAAAGCACTGTCAGAAAAGGCTTGATTACCGACTGTTGTTATACCTTCTGGTATTGTAATTCCCTTTAGCATACCACAACTTGAAAATGCATAGTTACCAATTGATTTTAAGCTGCTAGGTAGGGTAACATTGCTAAGATTATCACAATCATAGAACGCATAATCGGAAATTACAGTTAAGCCTTCTGGTATTGTTATACTAGTAAGAGCCACACATTGATAAAATGTTTCGCGATTGATTACGGTGATACTCTTTCCGATTATTACACTTTCAAGCTTAGTACAGTTTTTAAACAAACTATTACCATAAGAAGTAACATTATCTGGTATTTTAACATCTATAAGCTGATTGCATCCCTCAAAGGCCGAACCTCCAATAGAGATTAAACTATCTGAAAGATTGATACTAGATAATCCACAATTTTTGAATGCAGATGATCCTATTTCAGTTACTGGATAACCATTATATGTTGCAGGTATTTCTATATCATTTGCTGTACAATTTCCTATTCCATTAACACTGAAGGTTTCGCTTTCAGCATTCCAAGCCATATTTAAGCCCTTACTACCGCCAGCATCATATCCACAATTGCCACAGACATTGTCATTCCAATTGCCATGTCCTGTTGCTTTTATTGTTTCAGTTTTTTGATCAATGTAATCTTTTCCTTCAAAGTTTGCGGTTGCGGTATAAGTTTTTACACCATCACTTTCACATGTTGCAGGTATAGTAATTTCATATGTAATACCATCACCTGTTATTGTTGCACTTCCACTATGAGTATTATCATGTGAACATGTAAAGGTAACCTCTACACTTTCATAACTTATCCAGTTCCATTTTGCAACATAGTCGTGGCCTAGCATAGTTAAGGTTTCATCCTTACTATCAGAATAATCTATACCACCAAAGGTTACTTTTGCTATATATGTTCTAACACCATCACTAGTACATGTTACAGGTGTTGTAATTTCGCTTGTAATAGTAGCTTTTACATCTTCAATATGTTTTTTTTCTTCTTCACATGTTTGACATTTAAAAGATGCAGTTGCACTCTCATATCCATTCCAATTCCATACAGGTGTACTATATTCATGACCTTTCATTGAACCTTTATCAGTTATAGTACTTTTTTCATTACAGCCATAACGATCACAGATTGCGGTTTTTGTACCATCTTCAGTTGTAGTTGCGTCATTATTTGATACATAATTTGTAAAGCTATGACCAAGAGGGAGAATCTCTTCTGTTTCAAGTTTTTCGTGACAAACCGTACATTCTTTATGCTTCGAACCATCTTCTGTACAAGTTGCTTCTTTATCTATTATCCAATCACCATATGTATGACCTTTTGCTGGAATTTCTACATAAGTAGTGTAGTCACAACGTGAGCATGTATAGTATTCTTCCCAACCCAAATCTATACAAGTTGGAGCTTTTGCATCGTGATGTTTTAAATCATGTCCTAACATATCTATTGTTGCAGTTTCAAGTTTTTCATGACAAACAGTACATTCTTTATGTTTTGAACCATCCTTTGTACATGTTACTTCTTCATCTATTATCCAATCACTCTCAGTATGACCAGTAGCTTCAATTTCAACATAAGTAGTATAGTCGCCACGTGAGCATGTATCATATGCTTCCCAACCTTTTTGTGTACAGGTTGGTGCCTTTGCATCGTGATGAATAAGGTTATGACCATACATTTCGATAACTCTATTTTCAACCTCGATACAAATTGTACATACTCTATGCTTCATTCCATCCTCAGTACAAGTGGCTTCTTTATCTATTATTCATTCACCATATGTATGACCTTTTGCTGGAATTTCTTCTGTCTTTGTATCTGTATATGTATTTCCACCAAATGTTACTGTTGCTGTATATGTTTTAATACCAGTAGCTTCACATGTTGCAGGGGTTGTTACTTCACTTGTTATAGTAGCTGTTACTTCTTCTTTATGATAAGAATCATTTCCACATGTGAATGTTACTTTTGCACTACTATATTCATTCCATGTCCATACTGGACTTCCATAGTTATGTCCTGTTGCTGGTATTTCTTCTGTTTTTGTATCTGTATATGTATTTTCACCAAATGTTACAGTTGCAGTATATGTTCTAACACCAGTAGCTTCACATGCTGCAGAGGTTGTTACTTCACTTGTTATAGTAGCTGTTACTTCTTCGGTATGAGAAGAATCATTTCCACATGTGAATGTTGCTTTTGCACTACTATATTCATTCCATGTCCATACTGGACTTCCATAACTATGTCCTAATGCAGCTATTTCTTCTGTTTTTGTATCTGTATATGTATTTTCACCAAATGTTACTGTTGCTGTATATGTTCTAACTCCTGTAGCTTCACATGCTGAAGAGGTTGTTACTTCACTTGTTATAGTTGCTGTTACTTCTTCAATATGTGAAGTATTATTTTCACATGTGAATGTTGCTTTTGCACTACTATATCCATCCCATGTCCATACTAAACTTCCATAACTATGACCTGTTGCTGGTATTTCTTCTGTTTTTGTATCTGTATATGTATTTTCACCAAATATTACTGTTGCTGTATATGTTCTAACTCCTGTAGTTTCACATGCTGCAGAGGTTGTTACTTCACTTGTTATAGTTGCAGTTACTTCTTCTTTATGAGAAGAATCATTTCCACATGTGAATGTTGCTTTTGCACTACTATATCAATCCCATGTCCATACTGGATTTCCATAGTTATGTCCTAACGCAGCTATTTCTTGATATGTTGTATAATCACATGAACTACAAGTATAATATTCATTCCATCCAATTTCAGTACATGTTGGATTCTTTGCATCATGATGTACTAAATCATGACCAAGCTGTGGTATTACTACTACATTTTCATAGCCACATACACTACATGTTTGCTTCTTGCTTCCATCTTCAGTATGTGTTGCTTCTTTTGTTACAACAAAATCACCATATGTATGAGCTGCTTGTAATTCTTTTTCTCCACAACTACATTCATGCCAGTGATTTGTTGAATCACTACTCCACTCTTCTGAATAATCATGATTATGAGTACTTGTTGAAGTACTTGAAGGTGTACTTGTTGCACTACTTGAAGGTGTACTTGTTGTACTACTTGAAGGTGCGCTTGTTGCACTACTTGAAGGCTTCCCTGTTGAAGTACTTGAAGGTGTACTTGTTGTGCTACTTGAAGGCTTCCCTGTTGAAGTACTTGATGTATTACTTACTTCTTGTGTAGAAGATGAACTTTCAGTAGGATTATCATTTCCTACACAACTTGTTAATCCTATAATTCCTAATAATAATGTTAAAAACAAAAACTTCTTTTTCATAATTGTTTGTCCCCCTTTTTTAACACTTCATTGGTTTATAAAAATAAAAAAATCATTTTTGCGAAAATTATATCATTTTAAAATACATATTTCAATCATTTTTTGTAATTTATTAAATAATTATATATATTAGTATTAATTATATATCACAATACATATAAAATACAAAAACAATTTGTATTTCATTTGATTGTATTGTATTTTATCAAAATTTAATATATAATATGCATATAATAATATGTTTAATATAAAGGAAAAATTACTATGAAAAATATAGAAAGCTATTTAAAAAAAAGAAATATCGAAATCGAACATATAATATATGCCTACTGTCAAAATCAAAATTTAATAATAGTTACTGATTCTGGAAATGAATTTTCTTGCAGCATGTTATTACATGAACTTATGGAATATTTACCAATGGATGAATTTGTTATGATACGTAGAGGTGTTGTAACAAGATTAAATGCTATAATTTCTATTGATAATGATGGAATATATACATTAATAGATGGTAAAACCTTTCAAGGAAGGAAAAGATTTTTAGCTAGTCATAAAAAACTTAGATCATCTCTACAATTAAATAATTCTACAATGATATCCAAGCCTATGAAAAATGAAAAAAATAGAATTCCTTTATCTATTTTAGAAAAATGTACTCTTTTAGATAATATGCCTGTTGCATATTGTATAATAGAGCTAGTTTTTGATGAAAATGGTCATGGACTTGATTTTATATTTAGATATTGTAATAAACAAATGGAAATAATTGAAAATGTTCCAATTGATGAAATGCTTAATCATTCATTTTATGAAGTATTTAAGACTGGAGATAAAAAATGGCTTGTAGCCTATGCTGATGTAGCATTAAATGGAGTTCAACGTATTCTTCATGATTATAGTCCTGAAATAAATAAAAATTTAACTATATATTGTTATCAGCCTGAAGCAGGCTACTGTGCTTGCGTATTAACTGAGGATAATACAAAATAAAATTTAATTAAACCTAAAAAAAGGAAATCATACCATCAAAATTTTGGAAGAGATTGATTTCCTTTTTTATATATTTATTTAATTTCTAATAAAGGCTTTAAATATTTTCCAGTATAGGATTCCTTAATTTTACATAAATCTTCAGGTCTACCACTAAATAATACATTACCGCCCTTATTACCACCTTCAGGTCCCATATCTACAATATAATCAGCAAGCTTAATTACATCTAAATTATGCTCAATAATAATGACTGTAGCATGTAAATCAGCAATTCTTCCAATAACCTCCATTAATCTTTTAATATCATCTGTATGAAGACCTGTTGTAGGCTCATCAAGAAGATATAAGGTTCTTTCAGTTATCTTAGAATGAAGCTCATAAGCAAGCTTTACTCTTTGAGCCTCTCCTCCTGATAAAGTAGTAGATGATTGACCAAGCTTCATATATCCTAAACCTACATCAAATAAGGTTTGAAGCTTTGATTTAATTTTAGGAAAAGCATCAAAAAATTCTAAAGCATCCTCAACAGTCATATTTAATACATCAGAAATATTTTTGCCCTTAAATTTTATTTCTAAGGTTTCAGATTGAAATCTTTTACCCTTACAAACCTCACAAGGTACATATACATCAGGTAAAAATTGCATTGATATTCTCTTTACTCCATCACCACCACAAGCCTCACATCTTCCACCTTTAACATTAAATGAGAATTTTGATTTATCATATCCCTTAATTTTAGCATCAGTAGTTTGACTAAATAATTCTCTAATATCATCAAATACTCCTGTATAGGTTGCAGGATTACTACGTGGAGTACGTCCTATAGGCTGTTGAGAAATTTGAATAATTCTATCAATTTGTTCTAAACCCTTAATTTCTTTTACTAATCCAGGAACAATCTTTTTAGATTTATATAATTTAATATAAGCGTTCTTATATAAAACTTCATTAACTAAAGAGGATTTACCACTTCCAGATACTCCAGTAACAACAGTTATAACTCCAAGAGGAAATTTAACATCAACATTTTTTAGATTATTTTGTTTAGCTCCAACAACCTCTAAAAATCTTCCATCAAATTTTCTTCTTTCTTTGGGTACTTCAATTTTCAATTTTCCTGATAAATATAATCCAGTGATACTATTAGGATTATTCATAACCTCAATAGGAGTACCTAACGCTACAACCTCTCCACCATGAATACCTGCCTTAGGGCCAATATCAACCAAAAAATCACAAGCCTTCATTGTATCCTCATCATGCTCAACAACTATTAAAGTATTACCTAAATCTCTCATTTCCTTAAGAGTATTAATTAATCTATCATTATCTCTTTGATGAAGTCCAATAGAAGGTTCATCTAATACATATAAAACTCCAGTTAATTGAGAACCAATTTGAGTTGCAAGTCTAATTCTTTGAGCTTCACCACCTGATAAGGTATCAGCACTTCTTGATAATGACAAATATTCAAGTCCTACATTAATTAAGAATTTTAATCTATCACAAATTTCCTTTACAGCTAGTCTTGCGATTTCTTTTTTCTCATTAGATAATTCTAAGTTACAAAACCAATTATAGCATTCCTCAATACTCATATCACAAATATCTGCAATACTTTTATCATTAATTAATATATTGATAACTGAATCATTTAATCTTCTACCATGACATGTATCACAAGAGCGCTCAACCATATAGCCTTCAATCCATTCTCTAATCCAGTCAGAATTTGTTTCTACATATCTTCTTTCAAAATTAGTAATTACTCCCTCATAAAAATCTCTTTTATCATGATTTCTTCCTGATGAAGAATTCATCTTAAAATCAATCATATCAGGAGAGCCATATAAAATAACTCTTTTTTGATCCTCACTTAAATCCTTAAAAGGCTTCTTCATATCTATTTTATAATGATTACAGGTTTGTATAAGCTCTAATCTACTTAAATTGTCCTTTTCCCAATTTTTATAAGGAATAATAGCATTATCCTCTATCGATTTTTCACTATCTATTACTAAATCAGCTGAAACTGATAATTTTTTTCCTAATCCATTACAATCAGGACAAGCTCCTAAAGGATTATTAAAAGAAAATAACCTAGGTTCTAAATTTTTAACACTATAACCACATAAAGGACAAGCATAAACAGTAGAATAGAAATCTTCTTTGCCATCACAATATAAAACACAATACCCGTTAGATTCCTTTACCGCAAGCTCAACTGCTTCAAATATTCTACTTCTTACTCCGTCCTTCATAACAAGACGTTCTATAACAATATTAATATCATGCTTCTTATTTCTTTCTAGTATAGGAGGATTTTCAAGCTCAATACTTTCTTTATCAACAAGCGCTCTAGTATATCCTAAAGCCAAATATTTAGAAAAAATATTCTTATGCTCCCCCTTTTGCCTAAAAACAACTGGAGAAGTAATATATAATCTAGAACCCATAGGATATTCCATTATTCTATCTACTATTTGATCAATAGATAATGAAGAAATAGGTATTTTATGAGTAGGACAATATGGAGTACCTACTCTTGCGAATAAAACCCTTAAATAATCATAAATCTCAGTAACAGTACCTACTGTAGAACGAGGATTATGACTTGCTGATTTTTGATCAATAGAAATGGCTGGAGATAATCCCTCAATAGAATCAACATCTGGTTTTTCATTAGAACCAATAAATTGTCTAGCAAATGATGATAAAGATTCAACAAATCTTCTTTGACCTTCCTGATAAATTGTATCAAAGGCTAAAGAGGATTTACCACTTCCTGAAACACCAGTCATAACAATAAGCTTATTTTTTGGTAATTCTATATTAATATTCTTTAAATTATTCTCTCTAGCACCCTTAACAATTATTTTATCATTCATTTTAATTCTCCTTAATTTTTTCTAGGAATTCAGCTTCATCCATAATATAAATACCTAAAGCTTTAGCCTTATCATATTTACTTCCAGGGTTTTCTCCTAAAATTAAAATATCAGTTTTTTTACTTACAGAATCACTTAATGCACCACCTAAGCGTTCAATAATTCCTTTAGCTTCACTTCTTCCCATAGAAGCTAAGGTACCAGTTAATACACATTTCTTATTTGAAAAATAGCTATCCTTCACCTCTAAAGAACGATATTCCATATTTAAGCCTAATTCCTTTAATTCATTAATTAGCTTAATATTATCTTCATTATTCATATAATTAACTAATTCTCTTGCAATAACCTCACCAACATCGCCTATAGAAATAATATCTTCATATTTAGCATTAATTATATTATCAATATTCATAAATTTCTTACAAATAATTTTAGAAACCTTACTACCACAATGTCTAATACCTAGTCCAAATAATAAACAATCTAAATTATTACTTTTACTACTATCAATAGCTGATAATAAGTTATCAATACTCTTCTTACCTAAGCCTGGTAATACAATAAGTTCTTCATAATGATCCTTTAATCTAAAAATATCAGCTATAGATTTTATAAATCCTTCATTATATAAAAGCTCACACATTTTATCACCTAAGGAATCAATATTATAAGCAGGCTTAGAAGAAAAATGAATAAGACTATTAATAATTTTTTCTTCACATAAAGGATTAACACAATAATAATCAGCTTCATTTATTTTTCTAACTAATTTACTATTACAGCAAGGACAATTAGTAATCATTTTAAAAGGAATAATATCATTACCTCTTTCCTGAGTAATAGGCCTTACAACCTCAGGAATAACATCTCCAGCCTTACGAATAATTACAGTATCATTAATATGAATATCTTTACTTATAATATAATCTTCATTATGTAAAGTAGCCTTACTTATTAATGATCCTTGAACAAATACTGGCTTGAAGCTTGCAACGGGAGTAATAACACCAGTTCTTCCTACCTGATAGAAAATATCAATAAGCTTAGTAGATACCTCCTCAGGAGGAAATTTATAAGCAATAGCCCATTTAGGATATTTTACTGTTTCACCAATAATATCATGTAAATCTATTTCATTAACCTTAATTACAATTCCATCAATATCATATGGTAAATCTGGTCTTTTTTGTCCCATTTCTTCAATATATGAAAATACATCCTCAATAGTATTACAATGGCGATATAAAGGATTAACCTTAAATCCTAGTTCCTTCATACTAATTAATGCTTCCTCTTGAGTTTTAACATTTTGACTTAAATTATAATATAAAAAAGCATCTAGATTTCTTTTAGCCGCAATCTTACTATCTAATTGTCTAACAGAACCAGCCGCAGCATTTCTACAATTTGCAAATAATTCTTCTTCATTTTCTTCACGCTCTAAATTAAGCTCAATAAAACTCTTTTTAGGCATATAGATTTCTCCTCTAACCTCAATAGTTAAAGGCTCTTTTAATTTTAAAGGAATACTCTTAATAGTTTTTACATTATGAGTAATGTTTTCTCCAACTATACCATTACCACGAGTTGCTCCTTGTACTAAAATACCATTCTCATATTTCAAAGAAACAGAAAGGCCATCTATTTTAAGCTCACATAAATATGTAGCAGTAGGTGCTACATTTTTTACTCTTTTATCAAAATCTCTTAGCTCATCTAAGCTAAATGCATCAGAAAGTGATGCCATTTTAACTGAATGAGTTACCTTTTCAAATTTAGATAAGACTTCTCCTCCAATTCTATTAGTTGGAGAATCGAAGGTTTTATATTCTGGATTTTCATTTTCAAGCATAATAAGTTCATTCATTAATCTATCATATTCATAATCCTCCATAATAGGATTATCATTGACATAATAAGCTACTGAAGCTTCATTTAATATTTCCTTTAATTCGTTTATTCTTGATAAAACATTCATAAAATCGCCTCCAATTGACCAGTAGTATTATACCACAGATTTTTATTTTCTTTGCATAATTAAAACCATTTTATAACAAAAAATAAATCTTCATTTTTATAAAGCTATAATAGGCAAAACACATACTTAATCATCTATTAAATATAAAAAATTAGAGTTTATAAAATACTTATATAGATTAAATAATTTTGACATTAATACCATTAACCTTAGAATATCATAGTATTTTTTAATTTCAAGCAGATATTCTCATAAATAGAAATATATTTTTATCTAATTATTTTATAGTTAAAATATTTTTCTTGAAAATTAATTAATTCCTTAATTTCTTCATCTGAATAATTTGAATCTTTTCTTGCTACTATTAATTTATCTTCATTATCATTTGTTCTATTTATTATTGCAATAACAGTACCTATAAATATAGTTAATGGCTCATCTACTCCAATTACATATGCATCCTGATATTCTCCATCTAAGGCTATAAACTCCTTTATAAAGCCATAATTTATTGGATAAATTATATCTTCATGCTTTGGATGTTTAGTTCCAAGTGGTCTATCTATATAAACAGTCACTTCACTTCCAATTAATGATTTTAGTTTTTCAATTAATTCCATTCTATTAATATACATATAACCACACCCTTTTTTATTACAATTTCATTTTAGTTGTAATAGTATTTAATGTCAAACCAAAAATAGCTTAATGCTATATTCCTAAATTAAAAAGCCATTAAATTTTTCAATCTAATGACTTATATTGTATTAATCTATTTTTCTAATGGAAGGATGAGATCCCTTTAGGGTTTTAATTCCATGTGGAGCTTTAAACGCTACACTAATAATATCACCCTTAACAGAAACAACAAGTCCATCTCCAAAGGCTTTATGATTAATCTTATCACCAACTTTAAAATTAGAAGTATTAGTAGTTATTTCTTCTTTCTTTTTTGGTTCTTCCTTAGGAATTACTGTCTTTTTAATACTTGCTCTTCTAAGTTTAAAATAATCATCATAATATTCATTATTCATTTCTTTAATGAATCTTGATGGATGCATATAAGAATCATTACCAAATAGGAATCTTGATTGAGCATTAGTTAAATATAAATTATCCTTAGCTCTTGTAATTCCTACATAGCATACTCTTCTTTCTTCTTCTATTTCTTCATTTGAAATAGAATTCATAGAAGGAAATATTCCTTCTTCCATTGCGACCATAATAACATTTTTAAATTCTAATCCCTTAACCTGATGAAAGGTTGAAAGTCTAACACAATTATCATTTGCTACATCATCACTATCAGTTCTTAAGGCTAAATCAGTTAATAGCGCATCTAAAACACCTTCATTGTTTTTTTCCTCATCATAAGAATCTAAGGCTTCCTTTAATACAGATTTAAATTCTTTAATATTTTCTAATCTATCTAAATAAGTATCTTCATCTTGTTTTAATGCTTCTTCATAGCCAGTTTTTTCTAATATTAAATCAATAATTTTTGGTAATTGTATTTCATTTACTTTAGTTTTTATTCCATCTATTACAGTTTTAAATTTTATCAAATTATTTGCTGCTGCTCCACTACCTTCAAAATAATCTATTGCTTCAAATAGTGAACAATTATTTACTAATTTTATATCATCAAGCTTTTTAATAGTCGCATCTCCTATTTTACGTTTAGGCTCATTAATTATTCTTCTAAATGAAAAATCATCATCATTATGAATAATTAATCTTAAATAGGCTATCATATCCTTTATTTCTTTTCTACTAAAGAAGGATAATCCTCCATATATTTTATATGGAATATTATTTCTAACTAAAACATCCTCATATCCACGAGATATATAATTAGCTCTATATAATATTGCAAAATCACTATATTTATCACCAGATAATAACCCTTTTTTTATTGTATCTATAACATACATCGCCTCATCATAAGCAGTATTTGCATTATAATAAATAGGCTTGTTTCCATTTTTATTATTAGAATACATTACTTTTTTTATTTGATTTGGGTTATGTACAATAATTGAATTTGCTAAATTTAATATTTCAGTAGTAGAACGATAATTCTTTTCTAATAATATTAATTGAGTATTTTTATAATCATTTCTAAAATGATTTATATTTTCTATTTTAGCTCCTCTAAAGGAATAAATAGATTGAAAATCATCACCTACAACAAATATATTTTGATATTTTGCAGATAATAATCTAATTAATTTATATTGTAAAAAATTAGTATCTTGGAATTCATCTACTAATATATATTGAAATTTTTGTTGATATTTTTCTAAAATAAATAAATTATTTTCAAATAATTCAATAACATTAATAATCAAATCATCAAAATCCATTAAATTTTCTTTTTTAAGACGCTCCTGATAATAACGCTTAACAGTTAAATAACAAGAATTTAATAATGGATCCTTTAAAGAATAATCATAGAAATTTTTACTTTTAGAAATAATATTTCTTATTTCCTTTGGTTTATAGGAATCAATGTTTTTTTCCTTCATTATTTCTTTAACTATTTTTAATGAATCCTCTTCATCAATAATAGTAAAACCTTTTTTATATGGAGGAATATTATCTATTTCCATTCTTAATATCTTTACAGCAAAGCTATGAAATGTTGAAATCCACATATATTTAGTTTCAATATCAAGCATATTAGCTATTCTTTCCTTCATTTCTCCTGCTGCTTTATTAGTAAATGTCACCGCAAGAATACCTGAAGGAACAATGCCAAGCTCTTTGATAATATATGCAATTCTAGTTGTTAAAACCTTTGTTTTTCCAGAACCTGCTCCTGCCATTACCATAACTGGTCCTTCAGTTGTAGTTACCGCAAGAGCTTGGGCTTCATTTAATCCTTGAAGTAAATCACTCATAATATGCCTCTATTCTAAATCCAAAAATTCCTCATATGTAGTTAAACGATCTTCATATGAGCCATCCTTATGGAAGGCAATAATTCTATTAGCTACAGTTTCTAGTAATTCAGCATCATGACTTGAAAATAAAATATTACCTTTATAATTTTTCATACCCTCATTTAATGCAGTAATAGATTCCAAATCTAAATGATTTGTAGGGTCTTCAAGTACTAAAATATTAGGACTTTCAAGCATTAGCTTAGCTAAAATACATCTTACCTTTTCTCCACCAGATAAAACATTACATTTCTTTAATGATTCTTCACCACTAAATAGCATTCTACCTAGCCAGCCACGAATAAATGTTTCTGTTTGATCATCCTTTGAATATTGTCTTAACCAATCAATTAAACTTAATTCTTTATTGAAATATTCTTTATTATCCTGCATTAAAAAGCCTACATTAGTGGTTACTCCCCATTTGAATTTACCTGTATAATCTGTATCTTTACCAGATAATATATTAAATAAAGTAGTAATTTGTAAAGAATTTTCAGCTAAAAATGCTATTTTATCATTTTTATTAACAGTGAATGTTAAATTTTCAAATACACCTGGTTTAGTTAGCTTTTCAACCATTAAAATATCATTTCCAACCTCACGGCTTGGCTTAAAGCCAATATAAGGATATCTTCTTGATGATGGTTCTATTTCCTCTACATTAATCTTTTCAAGTAGCTTCTTACGACTTGTAGCTTGACGAGATTTAGATTTATTTGCAGAGAATCTCGCAATAAATTCTTGTAGCTCTTTAATTTTTTGTTCTGATTTTTTATTTTGATCCTTTTGTTGTTGTAATGCTAATTGAGATGATTCATACCAGAATTCATAATTACCTACATAAAGCTTAATCTTACCAAAATCAACATCACATATATGAGTACATACATTATTTAAAAAGTGACGGTCATGAGATACAATTAAAACTGTATTTTCAAAATTCAATAAGAAGTTTTCTAACCACCTTGTTGATTTATAATCTAGATTATTAGTAGGCTCATCTAATAATAAAATATCAGGATTTCCAAATAAGGCTTGAGCTAATAATACTTTAATCTTTAATTTAGCATCTATTTCACCCATAAGCATATGATGGAACATAGAATCAACTCCTAAGCCATTAAGTAAGCTTTCTGCATCACTTTCTGCTTCCCAGCCTCCAAGCTCAGCAAATTCACCCTCAAGTTCTGCAGCTCTAACTCCATCTAGATCAGTAAAATCCTCTTTTGCATATAAAAGATCCTTTTCTTCCATTATTTCAATTAATCTTTTATGACCTAATAATACAGTATTTAATACTGTTCTATCATTATAAGCATTTTGATCCTGCTTTAGTACACTCATACGCTCATTTTTATCCATTACTACTTCACCAGTAGTAGATTCAATTTCACCAGATAAAACCTTTAAAAATGTAGATTTTCCTGCTCCATTAGCTCCTATAATACCATAACAATTACCTTTACTAAAGGTTATATCTACATGCTCAAAAAGCTTTCTTGAGCCATATTGTAATCCTAAATTAATAGTTTTTAACATAATAATCTCCTTTTTTATACGAACGAAAGGGCTGCCTAAAGGCAGTCCTTATTACTTAAATGATGATTTTAATTCACAAGTTCTATTAAATACTAAATGATCACTAGTTGAATCCTTATCAGTAACATAATAGCCATTACGAATAAATTGATAATGTGCAAGTGGCTTAGTATCAGCTAAAAATTCCTCAACATAGCCATTTTTAATTATTAATGAATTTGGATTTAATCTTTCCATAAAATCTAAATCCTTATTTTCTTCTGTTTCATCAATCATTAATGGTTCAAATAATCTAAATTCAGCATTAAGTGCTGTCTTAGCATTAACAAAATGAATATTACCATTAGGCTTTCTTTCATTAAAGCCACTACCACTTCTAGTTAATGGATCATATGTAGCATGTATCTTTGAAATATTACCCTCGCTATCATATTCAACACTAGTTGCTGTAATAAAATATGCATGCATTAAACGAACCTCAACTCCTAATGCAAGTCTTTTCCATTTTTTATTAGGCTTTTCTAAAACAAAGTCAGCACGCTCAATATAAACATATTTACTAAATGAAATCTTACGAGAACCTAATTCTTCATTTTCTTGATTATTTGGACAATCCATATATTCAATCAAATCTTCTGGATAATTATCAATTTCAACTAAAACTGGATCAATAACTGCATTTGGTCTATAAGTTTTAAGCTTTAAATCATTTCTTAATTCCTCTTCTAATGTTTCAGAAGATACAGTAGAATTTACTCTAGATAATCCAGTACCTAATATAAAGTTTCTTATACTATCAGGAGTATAGCCTCTTCTTCTTAATCCACATAAAGTAGGCATTCTAGGATCATCATATCCTGATACCTTTTTAGCATCAACTAAGGCTCTTAAATATCTTTTAGACATAATAGTATTTGTGATATTTAAACGACCAAATTCATATTGATGTGGTGTTGATTCTACCTCACAATTATTAATAACCCAATCATATAATACTCTATGATTATCATATTCTAATGAACATAATGAATGAGTAATTCCTTCAAAAGCATCCTGAAGTGGATGAGCAAAATCATACATAGGGAAAATACACCATTTAGTTCCTTGTCTATGATGATTTAAATGTAAAATACGATACATTGCAGGGTCACGTAAATTAATATTAGGACTAGCCATATCGATCTTAGCTCTTAGAGTCTTTTCTCCATCCTTATATTTACCCTGTCTCATTTCTTCAAATAATTTCAAATTTTCTTCTATACTTCTATCTCTATAAGGAGAATTAATACCTGGTTCTGTTAAGGTGCCACGATATTTACTCATTTCCTCTTGAGATAAATCATCAACATATGCTAAGCCCTTTTTAATTAATAAAATAGCCTTTTCATAGGTTTTTTCAAAATAATCAGAACCATAAAATATATTAGTTGGCTTATAGCCTAGCCATGCTAAATCCTCAATAATACCCTCAACAAATTCTTGATCCTCTTTTGCTGGATTAGTATCATCAAATCTTAGATTTGTTGTTCCATTAAAGGAAGCAGCTAGCTCAAAGTTTGTAATAATCGCTCTAGCATGTCCTATATGTAAATAAGCATTAGGCTCAGGTGGGAATCTCGTCGCAATAGAATCTACCTTATGCTCCCTTAAATCATTTTCCATTATTGTTTTAATAAAGTTATTAATTTCTGCCATAAACTCAACCCCTTAAAAATCTAGACTAATTATATAATAAAAACAATAAAAACTCTATACCTTGAAAGCATTTTTCAATCTAAAAGAAAAAATATTTAATAGTTTAATGATACATTGAAAAACATATACTAAAATCTCAAATATAATTCACATATATTTTAACAAAAATTTGAACACAAAACTATAAGACTATAAAAATCTATTATAATATCATAAATTTTTTGTAGCTTTTAATAGGGTAGAGGAAAGAAAATAATTCTTTGCCCCTCCCATTGCACCGTACGTACGGGTCTCGTATACGGCGCTACATTTATATTGAACACAAACTACCTAAGATAGTAAGCCAAAGGGTTGACCAGTCCCGGTCTT
>JBGVLG010000043.1:0-36228 GCA_045124155.1 Anaeroplasma sp. | reverse complement strand
ATTCGTAGGCTCGAGAACTTTGCTAGCCCCTTCCTTCACCCATAACATTACTGTTAACGGCTTGGGGTTTGCTACACTTGGCGGTAAATACCCGTGACTGGACTTTCACCAGTAAGATTAGTGCCATGCCCGGCACACTACAAAAATATGGAATACATTTTGCATTCCATATCATTTTAATCTTCAAAATAATAAATTCTTTCTATTTCTTTATAACTTGAGGTTCTTAATCCTTTTATTATTGGAGAATATTGATCTAATGATTTAATATCACCATTAGGTAACAATACCTTTATATCATTTATATCACTCTTTTTACTATGCATATAAGCAACTCCACTTACCTTAGAATGCTTATAAAAATATTTTCCATTAGTATTATTATATTTTTCATTTATTCTATTTAATTCTTCTATAGTTGGCTCATTAGCAAGCTCAATAAAATTAAATAAATGTCTATCTAAAAAAGCATTAGCTAATGTATTTAATATTTTATCCTTTGATCTTGTTAATTGTTTAATAAAACCATTAACATAAGAATCATCCAAATTAATATATTCTAATATATTATCATTATTTTTTAATACAGAAATAAATGAATCTATTGATGCATCTATTTCTTTATTATCTAATGTTAAATCCTTTAATCTAGCATAAATTCCTTCTAAAATACATTCATAGCTTCTAGCAACAGGATGATAATATACTTGAAAATACATATGATATCTACTCATAAGATAGGATTCTATAGAATGAACACCACTAGCTCTAACCATAACCTGATTATCTTTAATTAACATACTTCTTAAAATTCTAAAATAATCAATATGACCATAAGCTGCTCCTGTAAAATAAGCATCTCTTGATAGATAATCCATTCTATCTACATCTAGTTGGGAAGAAACTAATGATTCTATTAATGGAAATTTTCCACTATGAGATATTACAGAAGCAATATCATTAGCTAAATTATCATTAATTGATAATATTTTATTTACATCAGTTAATGGAGATAATATTAAAGAAACTGACATATCCTCATGGCTTTTTTCCATTACATTTTCAAAAGCATGAGAATATGGTCCATGACCAATATCATGTAACAATGCTGAACATAAAAATACAAGCTTTTCATATTCTGATATTTCATTCATTCCCATTACATTTGTAATAACTAAATTAGCCATTTGATAGGCTCCTAATGAATGAGTAAATCTTGAATGTTCTGCTGTTTGAAAAACCATACAAACTCCACTTAATTGTCTTATTCTTCTTAATCGTTGAATTTCTTTAGAATCAATTAAATCACTAATAAGCTTATAATCAACAGTTATATAGCCATATAATGGATCTCTAAAAACCTTTGTTCTTTCTAATTTTGTAAACATAGTATCCCACCTTATTACTATTTTAGCATAAATAAATATATTTTCAACTTTACATAATTTAATAAATGCTTTATCATAAATAATATAATTATAAGGAGAAAATATTATTATGAAAAAGAAATTAGCACCTTATTTATTTTTAGGAATTTCAATTTTAACTTTAGCTTCGTGTCAACAAATAAATCTATCTATTAATCTTAGTGAAAAAACAAAAACTAATATTTCTTCTACTATTTTAGCAGAACCTACTACAAATAATACTTCTCAAGGTAGTTCAACTTCTACACCTTCAAATGAAAGTACTACTACAAATGTAGCTATTAGTACTTCAACCAGTACAGCTACTAATAACTTTGTTCCTGTAGAAACTGAAATTAAACTTGTTGAAACTGGAGATTATGGAAATAGCTGTTATGGAATATTTACTCCAATAATTAATAACGAAAACTCTTCTGATTATATAGTTAGTTATAAAAAAGAAAATACTAGTAATTTTATCACTATAGATAGTGAATTAATAAGAAATGAAGAAGAAAATATTCGTTATGATATTGTAGGATTAGAAAAAGGAAATTATACAATTAGAATTGAAGCTTCTAATAGTGTTTATAAAGAATATAATACTACGATAGCTGAATATGATAAATCTGGGTATGCACATTTTAATTATACAAATGGTGTAGGAGCATATAAAGATTCTGGATTAATAAAAGATAATACTAATATAGTTTATGTAAATGATTCAAATAAAAATACAGTAAAAGCAACAATTAATGGTAAAGAATATACAGGACTAGCTAATATATTAATTGCTCAAAAGGATTCTAAAGTTCCATTAAATATTCGAATCATAGGTTCAATAAACACTGCTCAATGGAATAAAAAAACCTATTCAGCTGCAGGAAAAACTGAAGAAAGAAGAAATCAGCTTGAAAGTCATATTAAAGCTACTACTGATAAAACAAATTGGTCTAGTGGAAAATTAGATCAAAAATATATCATTAGTAAAGGCATTAATAGTATGTCAAATGATATAAATAATGGTATTACTATACTTAATGGATTAACTAATTACATCAAATATAGCTCATCTGATAAAGAATATGATTCTTATTTTAATGATTTAGATGTTAAGGATGCTTCTAATATCACTATAGAAGGTATTGGAAGTGATGCTAAAATATTCCAATGGGGATTTACATTTAGTAAATGTAATTCTATAGAGGTTAGAAATTTAACATTTAGTGATTATACTGAGGATGCAATAGGATTCCAAGGTGGAAGTAATTCAAATATGGATTTTGGAAATTATTGGGTTCATAATTGTGTTTTTAACGTTGGAGTAAATAATTGGGATGTAACATTTGAAAAGGATAAAGGTGATGGTGATGGCGCTACTGACTTAAAATATTGTCACAATGTTACTTTCTCATATTTAGTATATAATAATACCCATAAAACTAATTTAATTGGTGGTAGTGATAGCAGTTATCAATATAACATAACATTACATCATAATTATTATAATAAAGCATCATCAAGACTTCCATTAGCTAGACAAGCTAATATGCATTTTTATAATAACTATTACAATAGTTGTTCAACTGCACAAGATATTAGAGCTAATGCCTTTGTTTTAAGTGAAAATAATTATTTTTATAATTGTAAAAATGCTCAAAAAGTTACAACAAACAATACCTATACTAAAACAGTCATTAAATCCGTAAATGATTATTATGAAGGTACATGTAATTCTCAAGCTACTAAAACTACAAGAACTGATTCTTCATTATCAGGTAATTGTAAACCAGATAATGGTGTTACAAATTATACAAATTTTGACACTAATTCAACACTATTCTATTATGATTCAGTAAACAAAAAAACTATTGCTGATAATATGCTAGAAGCAAAAGATGTAAAAGCATTTGTTATAAAAAATGCAGGTATTTGTGGTGGTAAAATTATCAACAAATATTCAAATTAATATTATAAAATAATTAGCTTTAGAAATCTAATTTTAAAATATTCTAAAGCTTTTTTTATGGAAAAAATTATCATAATTTTTATAATAATATTTTTTTGTAAAACGCTTTACTAATTGTTAAAACAATGTTATAATTAATGTATATTTTTTTAAAACGCTTTCATAGCGCTAAATAAAAACAAGGAGATTTTTAAATGAAAAAGAAAACTTTATTAGCTAGTATTATTCTAGCTTCTGCTGCTTTATCGTTAGCAGCGTGTGGACAATCAAATCCAACAAGCACTCCTACTAGTAACCCTACTTCAACAGCTACTAGTACTCCTGTTAAGGATAGTGTAACAGTAAAAGCTCACTATAATCCAAGTGATGCTACTTATGACAAAGAAGTAGAATTAGATCTTGTTGAGAACATTTTAACAGGAAATAAATGTGCAACATTTACAGATATTCCAACAGATGATTATAGAAAATTCTTAGGATGGTATGAGGATGCTCAATTTACTACACCATTAAGAGCTGAAATCACTGATGATATAGAGGTTTTTGCTAAATGGGAATCTAAAGGAACAGTAGAAAAGTCTTTTAGATTTGATGGAACACAATTAACTAAGGGTGTTGGTTTAACTGGTTCAATTTATAATTTCACTTCTGCAGATGATGGTGGTGAAAGAAATAAAGCCACTGTTAATGCCTTAGGAGAGGCAGTTTCTGGCAACCAACCAGTTGTTAAAAATGGTGTATTAGAAATAAAGGCTCCAGCTGATGGAACATTATACATGGTTCTTGAAAATGGCTCAGGAGGCTCTGCTTCTCAATATTCTGTAACTTCAAGTGATAATGAATATAAGGATCATGGTGTTTGTGATTTCGTTGGTAAAACAGATGCATATACTGCAAAAAGATTTGAAATTAATTTAAAGAAAGATGTAACATATACTTTCACAAAAACTAATGGTACAATTTATGTATATGACTTATATATGAAAGCTAATGTTGAATTATCTCCAATAAGTGATATTAAATTAACTTCAAAAGGTACTGTTGATTATATTGAAGGTCAAGAATATGATGGAAGTAAAGTTAATGTTGATTTAGTTTATGAAAACAAATCAACAGAACCTGCTGATATGTCTAAAGTTTCTATTGATACTTCTACATTAGATATGACTAAAACAGGTGTTCAAAAGGTTACAGTTAAATATCCAGTAACTCAAAATTTATATGGTACAATTGATACAAAAGAATTAACACAAGAAATAGAGATTAATGTTTATTCATTAGAATCTATATCACTAGGCTTTAATGCTGTTTTAAAGGGCAGTAATACTGTATTAGGTGGTAATGGTCAATATATTAATAATACTGTAAAAGTGGTTTATAAAGATGGAGAAACCTATTCAAGTGCTAATTTAACTGTATTTGCTAATTGTTTATTAAATACTCAAAACAAAGATTTCACTGTATCTTCTAGCGATTATACTATTGATAATGAAACATCATTTACAGGTTCAGAGGTTAAGAAAACAATTACTGTTACATTTACATCTAATGGTAAAACTAAAACTGTTTCATATGATGTATATGTTGTAACTACAGCTCCAAGCGTAGTTAATAATGTTGTTCAAGTAGCTGTTAATCAAAAATATACTGGTACTATTGGTGAAGTAGTTGATGGATATAATACATTTACATCTATTCAACAAGCTCTAGATTATTTAAGTGCTTATTCAAAATCAATTGAAGGTAAGGCAATAACTTTAAAGATTGGTGAAGGTACTTATAATGAAAAATTAGAATTCACTTTACCTAATATGACAGTTGTTGGTGCTGGTAAGGATAAGACTATTATTGAATGGGATTCTTTATATGGCTTAAAAGATGAAAGTGGATTTGTTCATACTACAGATTCTACTCAAACTGTAGCAGTAAGAGAAAGTGCTGAAAATTTCACAATCAGTGGCGTAACAATTTCTAACTATTGGAATGATAGATCAAAATATATTGCATCTGGTATTTATGGTGCTACTGCTGAAAAGAATAGTTCTGAACATAGAGCTCTTGCATTATTAATTCAAGCAGATAAATTTATAATGGATGACTGTAAAGTTTTAGGTATGCAAGATACTATTGAATTATTTACTGGTCGTCAATTAATTAAAAACACATATATTTGTGGTACAACTGACTTCATCTTTGGTTCAAATAATACTACATTATTCCAAGGCTGTACTATTGAAGTAAAAGCTTCTGAAGATAATAAAACTGGTGGTTATATCACTGCATTCAAAGGATACTCAAAAGGAGAAATTGATGCAGTTAATGTTGGTGTAATTTTCAATGAATGTACATTTAAAGCAGAAGCTGGTGTTCCTGATGAATCAGTAGCTATCGCACGTCCTTGGGGAAATTATAGCTTTGTTGGTGTTATGAATTCTGAATTAGGTAAGTGTATTGCAAAGGGTACAACAGTTACAGAACAAAAAAATAAGTATGAAAAAGTAGATACTACTACAGTTACTGCTCCAGTTGAAGGAACTACTTACTATGTAGCAGATGGAAATAACTATGTTGTTGCAAATGTTACTGAATGGGCAGCTGAAACTGTATATTATACAAAAACAGCTACTGCATCTCGTTATTATAATGGTTTAACTAAAACTGCATTTGATTTAGATAAAAATAGTCATAAACCTACAGTTAAATTCTTCGAATATAATAACCAAGGTGCTGGTGCTATGACTGATGAAGATTTAGCTAAGATTGTAGCTACATATACTGAGGGAGAAGAAACTAAAACAGGAAGATTAGTATATACTTTAACTAATGAACAAGCCGCAAAGTTTGTTGATCAAAAGTATATCTTTGCTAAAGATAATAATCCAAATATTAAATATCAAGATAATTGGGCTGGTGATATTGAAGCAGATGTTACTGTTAATTTCTATTGGTATGATACTGATTTATATACTACAGTTAAAGACTGGAGTGGAAATAAATTAATCTTACCAGAAGACCCTGAATATACTGGAATGGTATTTGATTCATGGTATACTGACCAAGAATTAGAAAATGAATATGATTTAAATAAACCTCTAGAAGAAGGAACATTAAATCTTTATGCAAATTTCCTTGAAGCTAATACTGTAACTGATACACATACTTTTGATGTAGCAAATGTAACAGGTCTTACTGAAGAAAAAACTTATCTTGCTCCTGGCGCATTAAGTGGTGCTGATTGGCTTACTGTTCAAGGAAAACCAAATTCAACTGATGCTACATTAACAAATACATGTTATTATACTAAAGATGGTGTAACTAGTAGTCTTGAATTAGATAAAGCTTCAAATCAAGCAGAAATTACTGAAGGTACTAATAAAACAAAAATTCCTAGTGCATTAAAATTTGAAGTTAAAGGTGATGCTGTATTAACAATAGATATGACTTCAAATAAAGTAGGAACTAATGAAGTAAAAATTGGTGTAGGTACATATGAATATGATGGTACTAAAATGAATTATTCTTATCTTACTCCAACTTCTAATACAGATACAACTGCAACAACAGATAAGGGTGTTGTCACAACAGTAAATGCTGGTGTTATTACATATAAAATTACTACTCCTGGTACATATTATATTTTAAATCCAGGTTCACGTGCTGTTCGTATTAAGGGAATTACATTAGTTGATACTTATGCTGTAGCAGCTCAAACATTAGAATACACATTTGACTGGAATAAAATTTCAACTAGTGATTTAACTCCTTCAAGTACTTCAACAGTTAATCCTGAAGATGGAACAACAGTTGCTGAATATAATGTATATGATAAAGCAACTTTATCTACAGCTGCTTTCTTAAAAGGTTTTGGTGATACCGTACCTACTTTAGAAGTACTTGGCGGACTAACTTATCGTGATGGGCAAAAATATTGGGACGCTAAGAGCAGTAAAACAAAATCAAATCCTGAAACAGTTGAATTAAAGACTGATAATACTACATCAGGAATTAAAATCACAATTGCTGGTGCTGGAACAATTACTATTGCATTCTCATCAACAGGTTCAAGTAATCTTTCAAGAATAGGATTATTAGATTCAGATGGTAAATATGTTGATGGTGTTTTAGGTGAACTTGGATCAATTGAAGCTTCAAAAGTAACTGAAGATACTACAAATCCAACTGAAGTAGGATCTTATCAAGTAAAAGGTACTACTGCTGTAGAAATTACATTTACAGTAAGTGCTGGTACTTATACAATTGTATCTCCTTCAGCTACTACTGGTCGTGGTTGTAGAATTAATGAATTATCAATTGTAGATGCTATTGGTGGAAATCCAGATGCTGGAATTATGCCATTACCATTATCTCTTAAGAAAAAATTTTAAAAAATAAAAGATTAAAATAATATTTTATGATGGTACTAGAGGAAAGAACAGTGAATTGACAGTAAAATGTCAATTAGCTGGGCACTTCTAGTGCCATTTTTTTTAGCAAAAAAAGAATGAAATCAAAAAATATGATTTCATTCTAATACTATTTTTATTAATATTTTATAACTTAATTATAATTCATAGATTATTAATTATTAACCTAACATTACTTTTAAAAAATCACTATATTCTGTTGTATCTGGTAAACTAGGTAATTTTTCATTATTAGTTACATTTAAGTTTAAAACTAATTTTGTATCTTTTACAGTTACTTGATTTGGATAATATGATTGTTTTAAGAAGTTTTCTAATGCATTTGATGCGTCAAGTGATAAGCCAACAACCTCTAAAGTTTCAACATTTATCTTAGTTTTAACCTCAGCAACAACATTTTCATAGCTTTCCTTAACTGGAGCTAATTCAGCAGGTAATGATTCTAATATTGATTTTAATGTTTCAGAAATATCACTTGTAATACTGAATTCAATTTCATTATTAGAAGCAGAAGTGATCTTTAATGAATTTTCTTCACAAAAAGCATCAAATTCATTACTATCAATCATTTGTTGAAAATTATCAATATAGCTTGAATTAAAAATATCTGCAAATTTAATTTCAGGTAATAATAAACCTAATTTTTCTAATGAAAAATAATACTTTCCCTCAGTTCCTAATCTTTGAGTTTCTTGATATTGAGGTAATCCTTGATAATCAAAATATAAGTTTTTATCATCAGTAAATAAATTAAACTTTGTATTAAAACTATTGTCATCATCAATAGGATTTGATCCAGTATTATATTTTGTTTCATAATCAAGTGATATACCATTTTTAGAATAAATCTTAACTGCAGAAAGTAAATCTAAAAATGAGGTATCTTCAGCTGGTTCTGCTAATTCATCCACTGAAATATATGTTTCTGAACTTATTTTTCCATATGCTTTTGAATAATTTGAATCATCAATTTTAGTATCATAAGATAATTCAGCTGAAACAGCAAACTTTGATGATATAGAAGTCTTTGCTTCTGGTGTTTTCTTACTTAATGCTACAACAACTTCTTTAATTTTTTCAGTATCGTCTGTTGCTTCAACAACAAATGTCTCACCTGCTTCATTTGTTAATTCTACTGGTGTACTACTACAACTAGATAAAACTAAAATTCCTGCTAAACCTATAACAGATAATAATCTTTTTTTCATATTTTCTATCCCTTTCTTTTTTTATAAAGATAATTATATATTTTATTCTTTATTTTATCAATAAAAATTTATAATTTATACAAAAAATATTATTATTGACAATATTAATTACTGTTTTTTTTCTTATTAAATAAAACATCATTAACTGGTAAAGTAAATGCTATTCCTTGACCTTCTGAATCTAATCCTACCTTTTTATATACTGCATGTAAAATATCATCTTTAATTGATTTTTCTACTAATATTAATACTATTTCTTTTTCAGGATGAATAGTCATATGAATAATTTCCTCTGCATCTTGTCTTGCTGTACCACGAGCATTAATAATAGTACCACCACGTGCTCCACATTCTCTTGCTGCAGACATAACCTCTTCAGCAAATCCAGAATTTACAATACATACTATTAATTCAAAATCATTTTGCATTATTCAACCTCCATATTAGTTAAAAATTGATATACCATTTTTCCAATAACGCTAGATAAAGATACTGTAAAAGCTATACCAGAGGCATGCTTTTGTCTAAAATATTTATCCTCATAGGAATTTAAAATTTCTTTTATTTTATCTTCCTCAACAATACTTACAATTATCGCTTTTTCAGGATTACTAAAACCTAAAATGCCTTGAATTTCAGAAGGAGCAGTACCCCTTCCGTATAAAACAGTTTGAAAATTAGTACCAAAACCTTCTAAAACCCCTAAATAAAAATCACATTTATTTCTTTCAACTATAGTAAATAATGCTTTTAGCTTCTTAGGAGCAGTTAATCTATTTTCTTTTTCTTTTCGATTTGCCATTATATCACCTAATTAAAATAAATAATTTGTTCATCCAGAGCATCAAGAATTTTCTTTTTTCTAGCTTTAATTTTTAATCGATTAGCTAAAACTGCTTTAAATCCTAATAATTGAATCGTAATTAATGGAGTTAACGCAACCATTGAAACTACACCAAAAGCATCCTCTAATATTTTTGAATTACCCTGTAAGGCAACACAAGCTCCTAACGCAAGAGGAAGAATAAATGTTGAAGTTAAGGGTCCTGAGGCAACACCACCTGAATCAAATGCTATTGCTGTATAAACCTTAGGAATAAAAAATGATAATCCTAAAGAAATAAAATATCCTGGAATAATATAATATAAGATTGAAAAGCTAAATACTATTCTTATCATTGATAAACAAATAGATATACCTACACCAATAGATAATGCAATAAGCATTTGCTTTTTAGTTACACCACCCATTGTAACCTCTTCAACCTGATGAGTTAATACATGTACTGCAGGCTCTGCAAGTACTACAACTAATCCTAAAACAAAACCAATTATAATTAACCAAATTGGAGAAATACTAGCTAAGCTTTCACCAATTTTAAAACCAACTGGCATATAACCAATCTGAGCTGCTGTTAAAAATAAAACTAAACCAACTAATGTATATAAAATACCAATACCAATAGTTAATAACTTTTGTTTAGGTAAATGAATAAATATAAAATTAATAATTAAAAAGCATCCCACAATTAATGCTAATGCTAATGATACATCCTTCAATGAATACAATAATTGATTAAATATTGCATATACTAATGGTTCTTTAATTTCATAATTAATTTCTGGAAAAATATCACCATTAATTCCTAAAGATAATAATAAAACAACAATAATTGGACCAATTGAACATAATGCAATCAAACCAAAGCTATTTTCTTTAGACTCTCTACCACCAATTGTTTGCGCAATACCTAATCCTAATGCCATAATAAAAGGAACAGTAATTGGTCCTGTAGTAACACCACCAGAATCATAAGAAAGTGCTAAAAAACCGCCGTTTCCATTATTTATAGCTAATGCTGATAATGCAAACATAATTAAATAAAAAAATAATAATCTTGAAGATAAATCTTTTTTAAAAATAATTTTCATTACACCTAGTAATAAAAATATTCCTACTCCTACTCCAACACATATTATTAATATTGTTGGATTAATAACTGATGAAACTTGAGTTGCAAGAACTGATAAATCAGGCTCCGCAACAGTAATAAGTAATCCCATAATAAAACATATTATGAGAACTATTTTTATTTTTTTAGTTTTTATTAAGGAAGATCCAATTTTTTCTCCCATTGGCCCCATAGCCATATCAGCACCTAGGCTAAATAAAGCTATACCTAAAATTAAAACAACAGCAGAAATAGAAAATGTAACTATTTCTGTTGTTGTTAAATTTAATAACGGAGTGAATGATAATATAATTACTATTAATGTAATTGGTAAAACTGAAAAAATTGCTTCCTTTAATTTTTGCCATAATTCATTTAACATATAATCCCTCCATTAAATATATTATATGAATTATTTTATTCAGTTTTCTCTTCTATAGTAGTTTCACTAATAGGTTCTTCATTTTCTACTATATTTTCTTCATTTTCTCTTTCAACTACCGCAACAGTAACAATATTTTGGTTTTCTCTTAATCTAATTAAAATAACTCCCTGAGTATTTCTTCCTGTTTGACTAATATCACTAACATGCATTCTAATAACAATACCCTTATCAGTAGTTATTAATAAATCATCATTAATAGTAGCTGCTGTTAAACATTGTAATTTACCATTCTTTTCAGTAATATTTAAAGCTTTAACACCAGCACCACCTCTAGTTTGTAAACGATATTCATCAATCTTAGAACGTTTACCAAAGCCCTTTGTTGTTACTACAATAATTTCTGAATTTTCATCTGAAATTACAGCATCACCAATAATATGATCTTCTTTATCCATCATCATACCACGAACACCAGCGCCTGATCTACCTATTGCACGAATATCTGATTCATGGAAATGAATAGCCTTACCATTAGAAGAACCTAATACAATTTCACTATTTCCATCTGTTAATCTAACAGATACAAGCTCATCATCCTCATCTAAGGTAATTGCGATAATACCATTTACTCTTATATTTTTAAATTGTGATAATACTGTTCTTTTTACAGTACCATTTTTTGTAATAAAGAATAAATATGAATTATCATCATCTAATGTTTTTACAGGTGTAACAACTGCAAGCTTTTCATCTGGCTGAAGTGATAATAAATTTACTAATGGCGTACCCTTTGAGGCTTTTGAACCCTCTGGTACCTCATATGCCTTTAAAGCATAAACTCTACCCTTATTAGTAAAGAATAATAAATAATTATGAGAATGAGTAGGTATTATTCTAGATACATCATCATCACCATGTGTTTTAATTCCACTAACACCAACTCCACCTCTTGTTTGGGCTTTATATTCTTCTTGCTTCATTCTCTTTACATAACCAAGCTTTGTTACAGTAATCATAACCTCTTCCTTAGGAATAAGGTCTTCATTAGTAATACTTAAATCAATATGTAAAGCTATTTCACTCTTTCTATTATCATTATATTTATCTTTAATTTCTAATAATTCTTTAGTAAGAACTTCCTTTTTCTTATCCTCAGAATCTAAAATTGCTTGTAACTCAATTGCTACATTTTCTAATGTATTCTTTTCTTCAACAATCTTATCATAATTTAATCCTGATAATCTTTGAAGACGCATATCTAATATAGCCTGAGCTTGAACATCATCTAAATTAAAGCGATCCATTAATTTTTCTTTTTCACTACCATCTTTAGTAGAACGAATTAAATGAATTATTTCATCTAAATTATCAAATGCTATTAAGAATCCTTTTAAAATATGAATTCTATCTAATGTTTTCTTTAAATCAAATTGAGTTCTTCTAGTAATGACATTTAGTTGATGTTTTAAATATACATCAATAGCATCATGTAATGTTATAGCTACAGGTCTATTATCAACTAAGCATACCATATTCATTCCATAGCTTGTTTGAAGTGGTGTATATTTATATAACATATTTCTAACTACCTCAGGATTTACATCCTTACGTAATTCAATAACAATCTTTAAACCTGCCATTGATGATTCATCACGTAAATCTGTAATACCATCAATAATTTTATCCTTTGCAACCTCTGCAATTCTTTGAACAATTCTTGTTTTATTAATTGCATATGGAATTTCTGTAACTACAATTTCATATTTACCATTATCAGTTTCTTCTATATGTGATTTACTTCTAATTGTAATAGAACCATTACCAGTAGTATAAGCATTTCTTAATCCTTCACGACCTAAAATTAAGCCTCCTGTAGGAAAATCTGGACCCTTAACATAATCCATTAAATCCTCACTAGTTAATTCAGGATTATGAAGTAAGGCAACACAACCATCAATAACCTCACCTAAATTATGAGGTGGAATATTTGTAGCCATACCTACTGCGATACCTGTAGTACCATTAACAAGTAAATTTGGAAATCTTGCTGGAAGTAAATTTGGTTCTATTTCAGTCGCATCATAATTCTCAACAAAATCAACTGTATTTTTATCAATATCTCTTAGCATTTCCATAGCTATTTTTGATAATCTAGCCTCAGTATAACGCATTGCTGCAGCACCATCACCATCAATATTACCAAAATTACCATGTCCATCTACTAATGGATATCTAAAACTAAAATCCTGAGCCATACGTACCATTGCCTCATAAATAGAAGAGTCACCATGTGGATGGTACTTACCCATTACATCACCAACAATACGAGCTGATTTTTTATGCTGAACATTAGAAAAAATCTTTAATTCATGCATACCATATAAAATTCTTCTTTGAACAGGCTTTAATCCATCTCTTGCATCAGGTAATGCTCTTGCGATAATAACTGACATTGCATAATTTAAGAAGGATGATTTCATTTTATGATTTACATCTAATTGTTCAATAGAAACATCTTTTCTTTCATCTAGAGCTTGTTCAAACTCTAAATCCTTTGCATTCATAGCCATTGCTATATCCTCCTAAATATCAAGATTATCCGCAAAATGCGCATTTTCTTGAATAAAAATTTTACGTGGTTCAACTTCTTCACCCATTAACATTTCAAATGTCATATCAGCTACTTGAGCATCCTCTAAATGAACCTGAGTTAATGTACGATATTTTGGATCCATAGTAGTATCCCATAATTGTTTTGCATCCATTTCTCCTAGACCCTTATATCTTTGTACATCATATTTTTTACCTGAATATTTATCCTTTTTAAGCTTATCTAAATCCTCATCAGAATAAACATAATCCATTTGTTTACCATATTGAATACGATATAATGGAGGTTTAGCTACATAAATATATCCAGCTTCAATTAAACCTCTCATAAAACGATAGAAGAAGGTTAGTAATAATATACAAATGTGTTCACCATCAACGTCGGCATCGGTCATAATAATAATTTTATGATATCTTGCCTTAGTTATATCAAATTCTTCTCCAATTCCTGTACCAATAGCACGAATCATTGTTTGAATTTCTTGATTTTCTAAGGCTCTAGCTAATTGAACCTTTTGTACATTTAATACTTTACCTCTTAAAGGTAAAATAGCTTGATAATTAGAATTTCTACCTGATTTAGCAGAACCACCTGCTGAATCTCCCTCTACTAGATACATTTCTGATTTTGCAGGATCTTTACATCTACAATCAGCAAGCTTACTTGATAACATTAAATTATCTAAAGGAGATTTTCTTCTAGTTGCATCTCTTGCAGCTTGTGCTGCCTTTCTAGCACGAGAAGCTGCTAAAATCTTTTCAATAATTGTTTTTGCATCTTGTGGATGTTCAGCTAAATATCTTTCAATAGTTTCACCAAATGCTTTATTTACTAAACCTCTAACCTCAGGATTACCTAATTTAGATTTAGTTTGACCTTCAAACTCAGGATTTGGATGCTTAATAGAAATAATTGCTACTAATCCTTCAAGAGTATCCTCTCTAGTAATTTCTTCATCCTTCTTTAATAGCTTATTATTTTCAGCATATTTTCTTATTTCTCTAGCTAAAGCTAATTTAAATCCCTCTTCATGATGACCACCTTCATTTGTAGTTACATTATTTACAAATGAATAAATAGTTGAATTATAAGAACTGTTATATTGTAATGCTATTTCAATAATAACATCTCTTTTTACTTCTTCACCATTACTATTTAATTCCTTATAAGAACCAATAGAGCTTGTATAAATTATATCGTTATGTAATAAATTTTTTCCTTTACCTAAAAATGTAACATATTCTTTAATACCACCATCATAATGATATGTTTCTGATATTACGTTATCTTCATTTCTATGATCTTCAACTGTAATAGTTAAAACACTATTAAGAAATGCAGTTTTTTGCATTCTTTCACGAATAGTCTCATAATCAAATGTTAAAGTTTCATGAAACATTTCATAATCTGGCTTAAAAGTAACAATAGTACCAGTATTTAAAGAAGTACCATGTTCATATAAATTTCTAGAAACAATACCTCTTTCAAATCTTTCAGTATACATTTTTCCGTTACGCATTACAGTAACTTCAAGCCATTCAGATAATGCATTAACAACAGAAGCACCTACACCATGTAAACCACCAGATACCTTATATGCTCCATCATCAAATTTACCACCAGCATGAAGCACAGTAAAAATAGCCTCTAATGCTGGTCTTTTTGTTTCTGGATGTAGATCAATAGGCATACCTCTACCATCATCAGTTACTCTAATAATATTAGCAGGATGTTCTTTATTAGTACCGTCATCTGGCAATATTTCAACCTTAATATGAGATGCATATCCAGCTAAGGCCTCATCTACTGAATTATCTGTAATTTCCCATACTAAATGATGTAAACCTGTTTTACCAGTAGAACCAATATACATACCTGGTCTTTCTCTTACAGGTTCAAGTCCTTTTAAAATTCTAATATTTTTTGCATCATAATTATTCGCATCAGGATTATTACCTGTTAATTCAGCAATTTCTTCCTTACTTGCTTCAATTATCTTTTCATTATCTTCCATATTATTCCTCCTAAATAATTAATTAGAGATTCTAATTACTAATGCTTCCTTTAATATTTCATCAGGTATTTCTAAAATTGAAGTTGTTGTTATAAAACATTGTTTAGAATTCTTAACATAAGAAATTAAGCCTTCTATTCTATCTTTATCTAATGCCATAAATACATCATCTAATAATAATACTGGTTCATTACCAGTTATTAATTTTTTATATTCCTTTAGTGCTAACATAATAGCTATACAAATAGTTCTTTTTTGTCCTTCACTAGCATATTCTTTAGCAGATTTATCATTTATTAATATTTGAAAATCGTCTCTATGAGTACCTATACTTGTAGATTTTAATAAAATATCTTGTTTTTTCTTTTGAAAAAAATTATTTTCTATATTATCAATACTATAGCTTGAAATATAATTTATTTTTATATTTTCAATATTGATATCTTTACAAATATTTAATAAGATTTCATTTAATTTACTCAAAAAAATTATTCTATAATTATAAATAATTTTAATTTGTGAAATTAAATCTTCAGTATAAATATTTAATAATATTTCATCAATATTATTATTTTTTAAAAGATCATTTCTTTCAGATAATATTTTTTTATATCTAGATGATATCTTTAAATATTCGCTATTAAGAATAGATAATTCTAAATCAAGAAATTTTCTTCTTTCAGATGGACTACCATTTATTAATGATAATTGAGAAGGAGAAAATAAAACAACCTCTAAATTACCAATAAATTCACTAACCTTTGATATTTGTACTTTATTTATAAAAAGATATTTATTTTCTTTATCTAATATTATTTTAAATCTTTTATTTTCTTTTATTTCAATAATAGCTTGATTATTATTATTTTTAATTAAAGAAGAAATATCATTTGTTCTATGACTTTTTGAAGTTGATGCTAAATAAATTGCTTCTAATATAGAAGTTTTACCTACAGCATTTTTTCCACTAAAAATAACTAATTTATTATTACATTCTATATCTAATTTAGAAAAAATCCTAAAATTTTCTAAATAAATTGATGTTATCATGAAATAACAAATTCTTTCTCACCAATAACAACAATATCATTTGGATATAATTTTCTTCCTCTTCTATTTTCTGTTTCATCGTTAACTAAAACAATATTATCTGCTAAAAAAAATTTAGCTTCACCACCAGAAGAAATTATATTTTCCATTTTTAATAATTGTTGAAGTGTTATATATTCAGTATTAATTTTTACTAGTTTCATAAAAACACCACCAATCGAATTTCTATATGATTATATCATATAGATGGAAAAAATTCAATAAAAATAGCCTTTTTTTGAGTTTTTTTTGAGGAGACATATATTTAATGTCCTTTTATATAAAAATTAAAAAAAGAAGCATTTTTATAAAAAATTTATTATATGATTTCATTATTCATATTTTTTTATAAAAATGAATAAAATAAAAAAAAGAATATTAAATTCTTATCTAGAAAATAATATTCTTTAAATTAATTATTAATCCATTCTTACTGGAAGAATTAATTGTGTTAAATTATCATCCTTTTCTCCACAAATAATAAATGGTCTAATTTCTCCTGAGAAATTAATTGAAATTTCAGTAGAAATAAAACTTCTTAATGCTTCAATTAAATATCTAGAAGAGAATCCAATTATTAATTGAGAAGTAATATCTAATCCAGTAGGAATTAATTCCTCTTTTGCATCACCAACAGATGAATTAGTAGTAGAAATTTCTATAATTCTATCTGTGTTAATTGTAAGTTTAATAATACTATAAGTTAATTCTTTTTCTTTTTCTTTATCTCTAGGAGATAATAAAGATACACGCTCAACTGCATCAATTAATTCATCCTTGTTGAATTTTAATATATTTGAAAATTCTCTAGGTATTAATCTTGATGTATCAGGATAATTTCCATCTAATAATCTTGTTTGAAAACAAACATTTTTAAATTGAAATAATAATTTATTATTACTTAAATATAAATTAATATTTTCAATATCATTATCTATTACTTTTGTTAATTCCTCTAATGATTTAGAAGGAACAGTAATATTAAAATCATTATATTCAGGAATAGAAATTTTCTTTTGAGCTAAACGGAAAGAATCTGTAGCAGTAGCTATTAATTCTCCATTTTCATTTTTAAAATTTACTCCTGTTAAAATAGGCTTTTTTTCTTGTGATGATGCTGCAAATACTGTTTCTTTAATTATATTAGAAAATAAATTAGCATCTAATGTTAATGGATTTTCTAAAGAAATTAAATCTATTTGAGGATAATCTAAAGGATCCATAATATGAAGCTTATATTCTCCTCTATCTGCTCTTATTACTAAAATTTTATCATCACTTAAATAAAGATTAATTACTTTAGAATTAATTTTTCTAATAATATCAATAAAGAACTTACCTGGTACAACTGTTTGACCTGGTTCTGTTATTGTTAAAGAAGCATCTGTAATATCTATCTCAACTGAAATATCAGAATTAGATGAAGTCATGAATAAATCTGTTTCAGTTGCATATAATTTAATACCAGTTAAAATAGGTAATGGAGTTTTAGAAGGTAAACCACGAGATACAGTGTTCAAATTACTTAATAAAACTTCACGATTAATTGTTAAATTCATTTGTCCCTCCAAAAAAAAAATATAAATAATATTATTTATTATAATAATAAAGCAATGTGGATATGTGGATAACTCAAAAAATCCTTGTTATTATTGCTATAATTATATCATAAAGTATGTGGAAAAAAAAGAAATTATCCACATTTATCTACATTTTTTTAGTATTGTATCTATTGCTATTTTAAGATCTTCATTTGTTTCTAATTCATTAGATATTTTTTTACAACCATTTAAAATAGTAGTATGATCTTTATTATTTAATATTTTAGCAATTTGAGTACATTTTAAATTATAATGATTTTTTAATATATACATTGCTATATGTCTTGGTAAAACAAATTTTGATAATCTTGAGTTTCCTAGTATATCTGCTATAGTTATATTATACATATTTGCAATAACACTTAAGGCATCTTCATAATTAGGATTATCATCAATTGGTTTTTTAGCTTTTATTAACACTTCTAAGGCATCTCTTGCCATAGATAATGTAGGACTAGTATTATATAAATCAGCATATAATATAACTCTATTTAATGCTCCTTCAAGTTCTCTGACATTATCTGTAAAGCTTTCTGCTATATATAATATAATATCATCATCAAGTTTTTTATTACTTGATTCTTCTAGTTTTTTCTTAATTATATTAATTCTTTGCTGTAAATCTGGTTGATTAATATTTACAGATAATCCCATTTGAAATCTTGATGTTAATCTATCCATAAAACCATTCAATTTAGATGCTGGACAATCAGATGTAATTACTATTTGTTTTTCGTGATTACTCATATCATTAAATAATTTAAAGAACTGTTGTTGAGTTCCATTTTTTTCTGTTAACATTTGAATATCATCAATTAAAAATACATCAATATTTTCATATTTTTCTTCAAAAGCCTTCATATTATTATCTCTTGTAGCTTTTGTATAATCATGTAAATAATCATTTGCTTGTACATAAACTAGTTTAGATTCGGGATTATTTTCAATAATATAATTACCTATAGCTTGCATTAAATGAGTTTTACCTAATCCTACACCACCAAAAATATATAATGGATTTACAAAAGTACCAGGTTGTGCAGCAACATTTTCAGCAGTTAAATATGCAAATTTATTAGATTCACCAACAACAAATGAAGAAAAAGTAAAATTAGAATTTAAATTAGTATTTGACAATTTTGAATAATTTGGCAATTGACTTTGTTTAATTTCTGATTCTAATACAAATTTAAATGAAATATTTTTATTTGAAATTTTTTTAGTTAATTGTTGAATATTATTAATAAATATATGATTTAATTTCTTTTTGATTAAATCATTTGGTACTATTACATATCCTATATTATTTTCAACCTTTCCTACATATTTAACTTCAGAAAAGGTTTGTTCATATGTTTGAGGAGCTAATTGTTCCTGCAATTTAGACTTTACTTGATTCCATAAGTACTGAAAGTCTTCCATAACATCACCCACTTATAAATAAAACTTTAAAAGAATAATTGAATAATAACATATAAAAAAAATAAAGCAATAGAAAGTTATTCACATTTTTTGTGGATAACTTTTATAATTAACAGTTATTTATTCACATTTTTTGTGGATAACTTGACAAAAAAAGCTATAATTCATAATGTTTTTTTTAAATTATTCACAAATTCACATAGTAAAAGAATTGTTGATAAGTTATTCACATTTATGATATATATTTATTAACATTTTTTTGTTTAAATAAAAAAAATATTAAATAAAACTATGAAAGTTTTTCTAAAAAATAAATTTAAACTAATAAAAATTCAAAAGATAAGATATAAGTTTATAAATAATAATAAAAAAATATCATCAATGTGAAAATTATAAATTTATAGAAAATTTTAATATTTATGTAAGGGCAGGTTCATTTGTGTATGCCTTTATTACAAAATCAATATTTTATGTTATTAATTATTCATTTATTTTTTTCTCAAAAATAAAGAAAATGTGTGATAAAGAAAAAATGAGGTAAGAAATTCTTTAAGAACAAGAAATTTTATTTTTAAATTAAAGGATTATTTAGAAAAAATAAATCTACCTCAAGGTTCATATATGGAAGATGAAATTAGTATCGTTTATAAAAGATAAATATGTTTTTACACAAAATAATATTTTTTTTAAATTTGTGTAAAAACATATTTCTTTTTCGATGAAAAAGGTAAGAGAACATTATTTAGAAAAAATTAGGCCATATTATGATATTGATTTAATTAAAGTGCTAACAGGAATAAGACGATGTGGTAAATCTATAATTATGAATCAAATTATAGACGAAATAAAGAGTTTAGGTGTAAAAGATGATCATATTATTTATATTAATTTTGAAGATTTTGAATATGAAGATGTGAAAGAAGCAAAAGAGTTTAATCAGTTAGTAAAAAATAATATTATTGATTCAAATAAATATTATATATAATGAATTAATTGTAAGAGATTATGAGGTTTTCACAGGAAAAACTTATAAAGGTGAAATTGATTTTGTTGCAATTAAGAATGGAAAAAAATGTTTTATACAAGTTGCTTACTTATTGTCAAATAAAGAAACTATAGATTGTCAAATAAAGAAACTATAGAACGTGAATTTGGTGCTTTTTCACCAATAAGTGATTCATCTCCAAAATATGTTTTGTCATTTGATAAAATAAATATGTCAAGAGATGGTATTGCTCATTTGAATATCGTTGATTTTTTAATGGGAAAATCTGATTTATATTTATCTTAAATTTACATTTTAATTTAGGCTTTATTTGACAATAAGTAACACTCGGGATTGACTTTTGTTTGGGTGATTTGAAAAAAAATCGAAATAATTATCTATGATAATTAAATAGACAAGTATTTAAAAAAAAATATCTAATATATTTTCATTTGAAAAAAATTAAAGGTATTTTTGTTCAGTTTGTTTATAATTTATATTCTTCAATTGGTTTTATTGAATCTAAATCATAATAATTGCCACTAACTTTAATAAGTTTTAATTTATATTTTACAACTTATATTTTTTTATAGAACAAAAAATATTTCTTGACATCACATTTTATATTTGTTAAAATGAAACAGCATGGTTTCTTAAGAAAGGCAGGTAATGAGTATATGAAAAGAACTTATCAACCTAATAAACGTAAAAGAAAAGTTACTCATGGTTTCCGCGCTAGAATGGCAACTAAAAACGGTAGAAAGATTTTAGCTGCTAGACGTAAAAAGGGCAGAAAACAATTAACTGTATAATTGAATCAATTAAATTGACATAACTAGTACAACCAGAACAATTTATTATTTTTGGTTGTATTTTTTTTGTTAATTTTAGGAGATATTCTATGAAAAAAGAAAATCGCGTAAAAAAAACAGATGAAATAGAATTAATAATAAAAGAAAAAAAATATGCTTTTAATTTATATTTCACAGTTTATAAGAAAAAAAATATTGAAACCGGCAAATTTAGATATGCGATGAGTGTTGGAAAAAAAATAGGAAACGCAGTTGTGAGAAATCATTATAAAAGATGGGTTAGAGCTGTGGTAGATTCACTACCTATAGTTAAAAATTTATCTTATGATGTATTTATAATTGTAAAGCCTAAGGCTTTAGAACTTAGTTATCAAGAGTTTTATAAGCAGTTAGAATATCTATTTAAAAAACAAAAGTTAATACAAGGAGAAAAGAATGATTAATTTTTTACAAAAAAACAAATATAAGCTAGCTTTAATTTTGTGCTTATCCTTTGTTTTATTTGGATTATCTAGCTGTCGTTTTGATTCAGGTAACTGGTATTCTAAACCATATACTAGTTATGGTCAAGAATGGATAGATTTATGGGCAGGTGGAAGTGGTCTATGGAATGCTATATGGGCATGGCCTATTAATGTTCTTTCTTTTCCAATTGCTTGGATTTGTAATTTAATAGGTACTTGGCTTGGAAATTCTTTTTTTTGGGGTATTTTATTCACTACTATTATTGTTAGAACTTTAGCATGGCCTATTTATTCTAAACAAAATGGTATGAGTTTAAAGATGCAGTTAATGCAACCAGAAATGGCTAAAATTCAAAGAAAATATCAAGGTAGACAGGATCCTCGTAGTCAACAACAAATGCAACTTGAAATGACTAAGCTTTATAAAAAATATAAAGTAAATCCTTTAGGCTGTATGACTACAATGTTCTTACAATTCCCAATATTTATGTCAATGTATGAAGTTGTACAAAGAATAAATAAGAGTAATACAGTTACAGTAGATGGTGTTACTGTAGTATATGCAGGTAGATTTGCACTTGAAAATACAAAATTATTTAACTTCTTTGAAATTAATACTTCATTTTGGGATGCAACTGCAATTCAAGATAAAATATTTGCTGTAGTAGTTGCATTATTATTTGGTGGAATTACTATTTTACAACAAAAGTTAGGTCAAAGACCTCCTAAGTATCAAAAACAGCATCCAAATGTTAAAAATCAACAACAAACAGATCAACAAAAAACAATGAATACAATGATGATTGTTATGAATGTTATGTTTGTATTTATGTCATTAAGTAGTACTGCTCTTGCAATTTATTGGTTAATTGGTGGTATTTATCAAATTTTCCAATCATTTGTTGGTAGAAAAATTAATGAAAGAAATTATGAAAAACAACAAAAAGAAAATATTTAGTGGTGAGTCATATGCAAAAGAAAATTGAAATTATCGCAAAAACAACTGAAGAGGCTATGGCTGAAGCAGTAAAAAAATTACATATTTCAAGTGATAATATTTTTATCAATGTATTAGGCGAATTAGAAGAAGGCCTTAATTGTGAGGCACTAGTAGATATTAATTTAACACTTGAGGGTAAGAGATATTTAGAGGGGATTTTAAAAGCTTTAAATATTGTATATCAAATTGAAGCAAGATCAGTAAATGGTGAAGAACAACTTCATTATATTATTGAAAGTTATGAAAATTCATTATTAATTGGTATTAAGGGAAAAACATTAGAGGCTTTACAAATATTATTAAGAAATTTAATTTCAACATATACTAAGGATCATATTGTTGTTTCTTTAGATATTGGTGGATATCGTAGTAATAGAAGTCATCAATTAGAAATTTTAGCTACTAAAACAGCAAAAGAAGTTGCAAAAACTAAGGTTGCTGTAAAACTTCAACCAATGAATTCTTTTGAACGTCGTGTTATTCATGAAAAATTAAGTGATTGGCGTGATGTTTATACTGAATCTGAGGGTGAAGGTGAAAATAGAGCTATTGTTATTAAACCAAAGAATAATTAATAATAGTGGTATCTTCGGATACCATTTTATTATGCAATAAAATAATAAATTATTAATAAAAATTGTTGCTTAAATTGATATTATTTTATATTTATGGTAAAATCTTTCTATGAAAAGATTTTTTAGATATTTATGTATTTTTTTAAGAAGCATATTAATATTTTTAGTCTTATGGACATTTACTGTAACTTTTGCAAAAAATATAGAAAGTACAATTAAAATTGAACAATTTAAATCAAAAGGAGTATATCAAGAGGATATATCATCAAACTTTGTGAAATATTATAAAATTGAAGGAAATGAAGAAAAAAAATCATTTCAAATTATAAATAATAATATATTACCTGGTTCTCCTGGTGATATTATTTGTTCTTTACATTCTTCTATAAAAATTCCTTTTATTGGAGATTTTATTTCTGCTTATGCAGGAGGACATGCTGCACTAGTAACAGAAAGTTATTATGATTTTTTTAATTCAAGTAATGAAACAACAATTATTGAATCTCCCGGAATAGATGATTATCCAAGTCCTTCAAGAATATATCCAATAAATTATTGGACAACAAATCATTTATTTTCAGATGCAATTGTATTAAGAGTAAATATGACAGAAAAAGAACAAAAAGAAGTATTATCTTTTGCTCAAACTATGTTAGGAGATCCTTATAATTATACTTTTTTATTTAATACAAAAAATAGTGAATATTGTAGTGATTTAATTGTAAAATCATTTGAAAAAATTAATAAAAATCTAAATAAGGATTCATTTGCTGTACCAATTCATGATTTAGTAATTAGTGATGAAACTTATATAGTTTATTATCATTATTTTGAAAATGATGTTAAATATATTTATTATATGGAATGAAAGGAGACAAAATAATGGCATATATAGCATTATATAGAGCCTATCGACCACAAAAATTTAGTGATGTTGTAGGCCAAGAGCATATTATTAAAACATTACAACATGCAATTGAAATGAATAAGGTAGCTCATGCTTATTTATTTTGTGGTCCTAGAGGTACAGGAAAAACAACCTTAGCTAAAATAATGGCTAAGGCAATGAATTGTGTTAATGGTCCAATTAAAGAACCTTGTTGTGAATGTGAAATATGTAAGGGCATTACTAAAGGAACAATTTCTGATGTTATTGAAATTGATGCTGCATCTAATAATGGAGCTGATGACATAAGAGCCTTAAGAGATACAGTAAAATTTTTACCTGCTCAAGGAAAATATAAGGTTTATATTATAGATGAGGTTCATATGCTATCTAATGCAGCATTTAATGCATTATTAAAAACATTAGAAGAACCACCAAAACATGTAATATTTATTTTAGCTACAACTGAACCATATAAACTACCAAATACAATATTATCACGTTGTCAAAGATTTGATTTTCAATCAATATCGTTAGATAATTTAAATAAAAGGTTGCATATAGTAATAAATGAAGAAAATATAAAAGTATCCGAAGACGCTATAAATCAAATAGCTCAATCAGCAGAAGGTGGTATGAGAGATGCTTTATCTTTATTAGATCAATGTGTCTCATATAGTACCAATGAAGAAATATCCTTAGATGATGTTTTAGCAGTAAGTGGAAATATTTCTTATTACAGGATTATTGATATTTTAAATGCATGTATAAATGATAATCAAACAGAAGCTATTATTTTATTAGATAAAACTTTAAAAGAAGGTAAAGAAGCACCTAGAATAGCAAATGATATTATATTGTTTTTAAGAGATGTATTATTATATAAAAATAATGCAATAATAGAAGAAAAATTAATGTTTACTAATAAATCATTTATTGATTTATGTAATTTATTAAATAAAAATTTAATATATTCATGGATTAATATTTTAAATGATAGCCTAAATCAAATGAAGTTTTCTACTCAAAAAAGAGTCTTTTTAGAATTAGCTATTATTAAAATGAATGATAATAAATTAAATGAATCAGCAAATTTATTAGATAGAATAGAATCATTAGAAAATACTATAGAATTATTGACAAAAAATAAAGGAATGATTAATAATTCTAATATTACATATAATAATACTAATATAAATAAGTCTCATTATCAGGCCAATTTACCTACTGATGAAGATATCAATAAGATTAAATATTCTCCAAAATTAGAATCAAATAAAGAGGATGAATCAATAATAGAAGCTATCACAACAAATAATGATAATTTTGAATATATTACTATTAGAGATGTTGAAAAAATATTATATGAAGCATCTAAAACAAAAAAAGAAAAAATCAATGACATATTAAAGGAAATTGGAGATAAATATATTAATATGTTTATTGTTCAATTATTATGTAGAGGACATATTGTTGCTGCAACATCAAATTCTTTTATTGTAACATTACAGGATCAAAGCTTTTGTAATAGAGTAATGCAATATGAGAATTTTATAAAATTCAAGGAAATATTTTTAGAATATGATTATCAATTAGAAGACTATATTTGTTTACCTGAAGCAATATGGAATAGAATTGCTTTAGATTATAAAATGAAATATACTGTTTCTAATCCAAAACCAGTATTAGAAAATATTTCAATTGGAGTATTAAAAAGAAAAATTCCTTCTAATAGTGAAAAAGATCCAATTATTTCAAGCATGAAGGAATTATTTAATAATGAAAATTTAAAAATAGTGGAGGAATAAAAAATGAATCAACAACAAATGATGAAAATTAGAAAAATGCAAAAACAAATGATGGAGGCTCAAGAAAAAATAGAAAATTCTATTTATACAGGTACATCTGGTGGAGGTGTAGTTGTAGCTAAAGTTAAAGGAAATCATGAAGTTGTTAGTGTAACTATTGACCCTGAAGCATTAGATGATATTGAAATGGTTCAAGATATGATTGTTATAGCTATTAATGAAGCTAATAAAAAAATTGAAGAAGAAAGTAATAAGCTTTTAGGTGGTCTAGGTAATCTAGGTGGCTTTGGTGGTATGTTCTAATATGAAATATCCTCAAGCTCTTCTTGATTTAATAGAAAGCTTTTCTAAATTACCATCAGTTGGAAAAAAAACAGCTGAACGTTATGCATTATATGTATTTATGCATATGGATGAAACAGATATTATTGATTTTACTAATTCATTAATATCTGTTAAAAAAGATATTCATACTTGCCCAGAATGTGGAAATATTTGCGAAGAAGGATTATGTTCTATTTGTAATGATAAAAATAGAAATCATAAAATAATATTAGTAGTAGAAAATGTAAAAGATTTATTTGTTATTGAAAAAATGAATGAATTTAAAGGTATTTATCATGTATTAAATGGATCTATTAATTTATCTAAAGGAATTAATGTAGATAATTTAAATATTGAATCATTAGTAAATAGAATAAAAAATAATCAAATAGAGGAAATAATATTAGGTACAAACGCTACATTAGAGGGTGAAACAACCGCAAGATATATAAGAGAATTATTAAGAGATAATAATATAAAAATTACTAGATTAGCTCATGGATTACCAGTTGGTGGAGATTTATCATATGTTGATGAAATGACTTTAATAAAAGCAATAGATGGTAGAAGAGATTATTAATCATAATAAAAATAGAATAACATAATATATATTGGTGATTCTATGATAAAAACAATAAAATATATTATTAAATCATTATTAATTGGAATATTTGGATTATTAATATTTAATTTATTAGGACAATTTATTAATATCTATATTCCATTTTCTATTTTATTTATATTTTTAATTGGATTTCTTAGATTACCAGGATTAATATTATCAATATTATATTTACTTTTTTGAGGTGTATATGAAGGTTATTTTTCATAGTCTTGATTCAAATGAAGAAAAAATTTATTTTCAAGTAGAAGGAAAAATTATTAAACATTTATTAATATTTGAGGATAAATCTACTCCTAATACAATAATATATTTAGCGATAAATAAAGATAGTATTATTTTAGATAGAGTCGGGGATACAAATATGCATATGAATTTTAGATCTAATCAAATTATAGAAGGATATTATAAAAATAAATTAGGTTTAGAATTTAGAATATTTATTAAAACAAATAATTTAATTATAAAAACAAATAAGATAGAAATAGATTATGATTTGATAATTGATGATTATACAGCTTCGTCTCATAAAATATGGATATTATTCCAATAAATACTTGAAAAATACAAAAATTTTCGATACAATATAATAGCATTTATTTTTGGAGGAAAAAACATGGAAAATATTTCGCAGATGTCATTAATTGAAATAGCAGTAAGTTTAATGGAAGCAAAAACAACGCCTCAAAATATTCATAGTCTAATAAAAGAAACTTTAGAAATGAAGGGATTAGATGATTCAACTGGAGAATTAGCTGCTCAATTATATATCGACATCACTACAAGTTCGAAATTTGTATATATGGGTGAAGATAATTGGGATTTAAAAATCCGTCAATCTTTAGAAGAATTTGATAAAGATGGTGCTGCATTTAATCCTAAAACTAATTCTAAATTTAATAAATCAGATGAAGATGAAGATTCATTAAATGAAGAAGATGATGATCTTGATGAAGATTCATTAAATGATGAAGATGAAGAAGATGATGATCTTGATTATGATGAAGAAGACGATGAAGATGATGAAGGGGATTATGATGAATATGAATATGAGGATGAAGATGATTCTCATGATTCATTAGATGATGAAGACTTCGATGAAGACAAATACAATGAGTATATGGATGAATACGAAGATGAATATGATAATTAATCACATAATTTCCCATAAAAATTAGATAATAAAACTAAATTTATTGGATATACTATAGTTGTCTTATAAAGACATATCTATCAATCTCCCTATAAAGATAGATAAATTTTTCATAAGCAAACTATAACTCTCCCAATTTGAATAGAGAACAACCAAATTAGGTTGTTCTTTATTATTTTATAAAGTATAATATTATTGAAAGGTTGTGATTCTATGAAAATTGGATTAGTAGAGGATGAAAAAAATTTATCTTCATTAGTTACAAAATATTTAGTTAATGAAGGTTATGAGGTTATTTCATTTACAACTGGAGAGGATGCAATAAATCATATTAATGAAGATTATCATTTATGGATTTTAGATATAATGCTTCCAGGAATTACAACAGGTTATGATTTATTAAAAAAAATAAGAGAAAATAATCCTAAAATGCCAGTTATTTTTACTTCAGCAAGAGATCAAGATATTGATAAAATAATGGGACTTGAATTAGGTAGTGATGATTATCTTGCAAAACCATACTCTATTAGAGAATTAGTATTAAGAGTAAAAAATCTATTAGAAAGAGTATATAATAATACTAATATTATAAAATCAAATATATTAAATTTTAGTGGCTATACAATAGATTTTGATAAAAGAATTGTTACTGAAAATAATAAACCAGTTAATTTAACTTCAAAGGAATATGATTTATTATTTTTCTTATTAAATAATAAATCAAAAGCTTTTTCTAGAGATCAAATTTTAGATAATGTATGGGGTAGCGATTATTTTGGTAGTGATAGAGTAGTAGATGATTTAATGAGAAGATTACGACAAAAAATGCCAAAACTATCTGTTGAAACAATTTACGGCTATGGATATCGATTATTAATATGAAAAAATATAATATATCAACTCAATTACTATTCCTTTTTTTTACTATTTTATTAATTGGTACTTGTGCATTTACTATAATTACTATTGTTTATGTTACATATATTGCAAATAATGAAGTTTATTCAAGATTAACTACCTATTCTCAACTATTATTAACAAATCCTAATCCAGATAATAGTGTAGGTTTTCCAGATATGGAAATAGGATATTATGTTCATAAAAATACTTATAATTATACTTATAATATTGAATTATTTGGTGGTGAAGATACTATTAATTCTATAATAGTATCTATAAACGAAAAAATAATAAATAATGAAATAACAAATAATCAATATTATCAAGGCTCTATAGATTATCAGTCACAAAGAATTTATTATGTTTATAGTGGAAAATCTAAATTTAATGAATATTCTATTATTTTTACTGATTCAACATATACTAGAGGATTAATAAAAAAAATTGCTGTACAAATGATGATGATATTTTTATTATTACTTTTATTAGCTTCTTTTGCTATTTTCGTTTGGAGTTATAGATTAACTCAAAGAATAAAAAACATTCAAGATCATATTATTAATTTACCAAAAAATAAATATAAAAAAGCATATATAGATTCTAACGAAGATGAAATTGGTGAATTATCTAAATCTATAGAAGAAATGAGAATTGAAATAGGAACTATTGAAAAAACTAAACAAGAAATGCTTCAAAATATCTCTCATGATTTTAAAACACCTATCGCAGTAATTAAAAGCTATGCAGAAGCTTATGAGGATGGAATGGCTGATAGAGAAGCTTTGAAAATAATAATAAATCAAGCAGAAATATTAAAGAAAAAGGTTAATAGATTATTACAATATAATTCTTTAGAATATTTAGAACATGATAAAGAATTTGAACAAATAGATATGAAGGAATTAATCTTAGAGGTAGTTCAAAATTTTAAATATCAAACTAATTTAAATGTAGAATTAGATTTAGATGATAATATAATATTTACAGGTTATAGAGAAAATTGGCATACTGTTATAGAAAATATTTTGGATAATGCAAAACGTTATGCAAAAAATATTATAAAAATAGTATTAAAGCCTAATAGAATAAGAATTTATAATGATGGTGAGCCAATAGATTCACAATTTTTAAATAATATTTTTAAACCATATGAAAAAGGAAGTAAGGGTGAATTTGGTTTAGGTATGTCCATTGTTAAGAAAACTGTTGATTTCTTCGGTTATAATTTAAAGGTAGTTAATGAAGAAATAGGAGTTTCATTTATAATAACTAAATAAAATATTTAATATCTCCAAAAGCATAAAAGCAATGGAGATATTTATTTTCTATATATACATTAATTGAATAAAATGATATAATTTTTATATAAAATTAGAAAGGAATTTATTATGAAAAAGCTTGAAATTGCAATTAGAGAGCTTGCATATTTTGTATGTCAAAGTGGAAATTTAACAACTGAATTTTTTTCTAATCATGATTTAGATTTAGCAAATAAAGCTCATGATTTTTTACAAAAACAATATAATTCCTTATCTAAAAGTGAAGTATATATTAAAGAAAAAATAAATATTAATAATGAAGAATATCTTCTACATGGATATATAGATGGAGTATTATTTGAAAATAATGAATACATTATTGAAGAAATTAAATCAACCTCAATAGAACTAGAAGAAATAACTACAGATTATCATAAAGAGCATTTAGCTCAATTAAAAATATATGCTTATTTATATTCGTTACAAAATAATATTGAAAAAATTCATACAAGATTAACATATATTAGTATTATTGATTATGAAACAAAATCATTTGATGCAATATATTCTAATTCAGAGCTTGAGGATTTTACATTTAAAGTATTAGAAGAATATATTAATTGGTTAAATTTATTAGAAGAAAGTGAAAAGAATAAGATAGAGAGTATAAAATCTATTAAATTTCCATTTCCTAATGAAAGACCTGGTCAAAGAGATTTAATGAAATCCTGTTATCAAGCATTAACAAAAGAAGAAATTTTATATGTAATAGCTCCAACTGGAATAGGAAAAACAATGGCAACTTTATTTTCAAGTTTAAAGGCCTTAAAACCAATGGATAAGCTATTTTACTTAACTGCTAAAGGAAGTGGAAAAAACGCTCCATTAGAAGCCATAAAAAAGCTAAGTAAAGAAGGTTTACGAATAAAAACCATTGACATTACAGCTAAAAGAAAAATATGTAATGCAAAAGAAAAAAATTGTAATCCTGATGAATGTCCCTTCGCTATTGGATTTTTTGATAGATTGAAAGAAGCAACAACTGAAATATTTACTCATGAAGATACCTTTGATTATGAAATAATTACAGAAATATCAAATAAATATAAAATATGTGCATTTGAATTTAGCTTATATTTATCTTATTTTTGTGATGTTATTATTGCAGATTATAATTATGTATTTGATCCTAAGGCTCATTTAATTAGATATTTTGAAGATGATACTTATCATCCCAAGGTATTAGTAGATGAGGCTCATAATTTAGTTTCTCGAAGTAAAGAAATGTATTCTGCAAGTATTACAAATACCGATATTAGAGTGTTAAGATCTTTATTAAATGGATTTAAGCCCTCTATAAGAAGTGATTGTAATAAGGCTATTGAAGAAATTGAAAAATATATGGAGTTATTAACTGAAAAAGCCTTATATTGTGATGTAAAAAAGAATACTGACTTAGAAGTAATATTAAAAAATATTATATTAAAATGTGATCAAATATTTGATGAGAATAAAAAGATAAATAGAAAAGATGAAGTATTAGAAATATATTTTAAAATATTAGATTTTTTAAGATGCGCTGATTATTTTAGTACTACTCATAGATTACTTGCAAAATTATATAATGATAATATTATAATAGAATATTATTGTATTGATGCAAGTTCATTTTTATTAGACACTATTAAATCTTCTATTAATGGAATAGTATTCTTTTCAGCTACTTTATATCCAATAGATTATTACATAAATATGATAACTCATAGTGAAGGAAAATATTTAGAATTAAAATCTCCTTTTGATCCTAATAGATTAGATATTATAATTAATAATCAAATATCTACTAAATATAAGCAAAGAGGAGAATCTATTGATATGATAATAGAAGCTATTGAAAGCTTAACAAATACTCATGAAGGAAATTATATTATCTTTTTTCCATCATATCAATATATGAACATGGTAATTGAAAAAATAATAGAACCTAATTATGAAATGATAATCCAAAAAACTGGAACTTCTGATATTGAAAGAAATGAGATTATTGATAAATTTAAATCTACAACAAATAATAAGGTTGGATTTTTTGTAATGGGAGGGGTATTTTCTGAAGGAATTGATTTTATTGGAGATTCCTTATCAGGTGTTATTATTGTTGGAGTAGGATTACCTATGGTTTGTGATGAAAATAATATCGTTAAAGATTATTTTGAAAATGAATATCAAAAGGGCTTTGAATATGCATATATTTATCCAGGATTTACTAAGGTTATTCAGGCAGTTGGTAGAGTGATTAGAGATAGTAGTGATATGGGAGTTGCAATTTTAATGGATGAAAGATTTACGTATAGTAAATATCAAAATCTTATGCCACCTCATTGGACTAATATAAAGATTATTAATAATAATTATTTATTAAAAAAGGAAATATCAAATTTTTATAGAAATAATAAATAAGCATAAAAACACCTATTTATACTAAAAATATAATAGGTGATTTTTTATGGCTAATACAACGTGGAGTAATATAAAAATTAAAAGATATCCTAAACTAAATAAAAATATTAAAACAAATTGTTTAGTGGTTGGTGGTGGTATTTGTGGTGTTTTATGTGCTTATAAATTAAAAGAAGTAGGAATAGATGTAGTACTGGTTGAAAGAGGAAAAATTGCAAATGAAAGAACTATTCGTACTACCGCAACAATAACAGCACTTCAGGATTTTTTATATCAAGATTTAGATATTTATAAAAGAAAGCTATATTTTGAAGCCAGTATAGAGGCAATTAATGAATATAAGAAATTGAATAAAAAATATAATTTCTTATTTGAAGAGGTTTCTTCATATAAATATTTTAATTCACATAATTTATTTGTTAATGAGATTAAAGCTTTAAATGAAATAGGCTATTATCCTAATAGTTTTATTTATAATGGTAAAAATATTATTGAATTTATGAATCAAGCACAAATGAATCCAATGTTATTAATAAAAGAATTAATTAATAATATAGAAATTTATGAAGATACAGAAATTACTTATTATGATTCTAATAAAGCATATACTAATAATAATGTTATAGAATTTAATAATATTATTATTACTACAGGATATCCATTTATGAAAATTAAAGGATTATTTAGTTTTAAATTATATCAAAATAAAAGTTATGTTATAGAAATAGAAAATAAAAATAATACAAAATATCACGCAATTGGTAGCAATAACAATGATTTATATTATAGAACCTATAATAATTCATTATTAATAGGTTATGGAAATTACAAAACAGGTAAAAATAATTTAGGATTTAAGCCAATTATTAATATTATTAATGATAGATATAAAAATCATAAAATAATCCATAAATGGATTAATCAAGATACAATGAGCTTAGATAATATACCATATATAGGAAAAATAAATGATAATGTATATATAGCTTGTGGTTTTAATATGTATGGTATGACAAATTCTATGATTTCAAGTATATTAATTAGAGATTTAATATTAAATAAAGATAATAAATATATTAATTTATTTAATCCTAAAAGAAAATTACCCATTAATAAAATAATTAAGCAAATTAGTTTTTCAATATTATATTTATTAAATCCTAAAATAAAAAGATGCAAACATTTAGGTTGTAGCTTAAATTTTATAAAATCAGAAAAAACATATGAATGTCCTTGTCATGGAAGTAAATATGATTTAAATGAAAAAGTTATTTTTGGACCAACAAGTCATAATATGTAAAAAAACGTTTTTTTCTTTACTTTCATTATTATTTTCTTTAAAATATAGATAAATTTAAGGAAGTGATAATATGAATATCACAAGTTTAGAGTTAACTTAAGCTACTATTGAATTTTCATTAGCATTTGCATTTATTGTGACTGCAATTATTTTAAAATTTAATTCTTATAAAAAGGCTGGAATGAAACAATTTATTACAATGTTTTTTGTTATTTCTATTGTATTAACTTCAGAAGGCTTTGCATATATATTAAGAGGAAATACAAAATTAGTTTTTATAATATTAAATCAAGTTTGTAATTTTATAGTATTTTCTTTTAATTTTTTATTAATGAGTATATTTATGAGATATGTTTATTCAATAATAGAATCTAATAAAATAAAACCATCTAAAATATATTTATATTTTGTAGATGGGGCTTTTTTATTAGCTTTAAGTATTTTGATAATAAATTTATTTACAGGTTGGATGTATGGTTTTACTCCAGATAATTATTATTATAGAAATTATATGTGGTATGTTTTTACTTCCTTAACAATTGTATTACCAATAGCTTGTAGTATTTTAATTTATAAAAATAAAAATGTTTTATCTAAAAAAATTTATATACCTATATTTTTATATTTATGGTTCCCAGTTATATTTGTAATTATCCAAACATTTATTTATGGATATGTAATTTTAGAAATAGGAATTTCTATAGATTTATTTATAATGTTTGCCTTTTATTTAGTGGAATTAAAAAATACTAAAATGAATGATGAAGAAATAAAAAATACCAAAATTAAAAAGATTCAATCAATTGTTATTTTTTCTATTTTATCATCTTTTATTACTGCTGCTATTATTTCTTGTTTTATTTCAATTAATTATATTTCTAAAGAAAATAATAAAAACAATGGTATTATTTATTCTAATGTAATAAATGATAAAATTGATTATGAAATTCAAAGATTAGTTACAGTGTCTGAAACTATGAGTCAAGCATATACATTAAAAAATTCATTAAAGAATAGCAATATTATTAATCCCACGAATGTTAGTGAAGATATTTCGAATTATTTATCATCTATAAAAGAAGGATTTGGATATAATGTTATTTATGCTGTTTCAGATATATCAAAAGCTTTTTATACACAAAATGGATTGAATAGAATTATTAGTGATGAACATGATAGATGGTATGGTGAATTTCGTGATAGCAAAAAAAATATTGAGGTTAATGTAGATACTGATAAGGATTATTTAGATAAAGTTTTTATTTTTGTAAATGTTAAAATTTATGATAATAGTAATAATTATATTGGTGTAGTTGGTGCTGGTATTTATATTAATGATATTCAAAATATTATTATTAGCTTTGAAGAAACATATCAAGCAGAAGTATCTTTTGTTGATAAAAATGGATTAGTTCTTATTTCAAATGATAAAAATTATTTAAACAATTATTATTTAGATAATTCGTAAGCATATTTGATAGACAGGTATAATAAAATTCTCAAAATCAACACTAAAAAGCCAAAACTGGTCAAAACGGTTTTGGCTCGTTTTCATTTTGATAAGCTATTTATATTATATAGTTTTCACCCAAACTATATAGA
>JBGVLG010000042.1:0-2644 GCA_045124155.1 Anaeroplasma sp. | reverse complement strand
TATTTTTATCAACAAAACATTTTCTATTTTCAATTAAATTTCCTTGTTCAAGTATAGTTATATCTTCTCCATTAAAGCCATCAGATAGGAGCTGTAAAGAAGTAAAAACTCCACTCACACCTCCACCAACAATTATGATTTCCATATATCCCTCCTAAAAATTAGTATAGGGATTTACTCCCTATACTTTATATATATGTTTTAATCATTAATTTGTTCCAAATATTTAAATTTATATTTAATATTATTTATAATTATATATTCTCTTTCACCTTTACAACATTCTGATATTCTACCATGATTTATATCGAATTGTTTAGCACATTGTCTTATACTATTATATATTTTACCATTATTTAAACAAATTACTTTTCTAAAATTTATTTTATTTCTTTGTTGAGACCCAACCTTGTTTATTTTATTAATAATATCTTCTTCAGTCATACTTAAATAATCTTCATAATAAACCCATACTGCATATTCTCCATTTTTTAATTTTCCTCCATAATTTGCATTGCCTTTACAACACTCATTTATACAATCATAAGTTTCAATACCTGCATATTCAGCCGCAATCGCTAAAGAAGGGAATACTTTTCTATTATTCAAACAAACAACCTTTATACATCCACTATTAATTTTATCCCCACCGCGTCCTCCAAACGATTTATTATATCCATATTTTGGGTCAGTAGATTTATAATATTTTATCCAATATTTTTCTTTCATATCTAATTCATCTCTTAATTCTTCTTTTGTTTTATTCTCTTTTATAACAATATCTATATTCTCTTCTACTTTAAAATTTTTATAGCCATATTTTTCTATTTCTTGTAATAAATATTTATTACAATGCGGGTCATTTCTATTGTTTGCTTTTTTATGATATAAATATATTCCATAATTTAATTCTAATTTATTAGATATTTGATACCTTTCTCTGACTCCAACAGTAGTTTGGCCTATATAACATTTATTATTTATAGTATTAGTAATTTTATAAATCACTCCATACATCAATCTCACCCTATATAAAAAATAATTTATTATCTTCATCTGCACATACTATCTTTGTTGATTTACCTGATAATCTAAAATCTTCCTCCATAAAATCTCTAAAATCATATTTAGTATCGTCTGAATGGTGGATAATGATAAGATTTGTATTTATTCCTTTTAGCGTTTCTATAAGTTCCAATCCTTGTATATGAGAACTCCAACATTTGTATCTGATGACTTTTGCTTTTTTCTTATATGTCATATTCTCTATTTTTACTTCTTTTGATTTATCATTTAATAGTTGTCCTCCAATAGTTCCGGGAGCACAATATCCGATTATCACAATAGTGTATTTCTTATCCTCTATATTGGCTTTTAGATGATTTAAAATTCTTCCTATATTAAACATACCCGCACTGCTTACGACGATTTTCTGTTCATCTTTTCTTAATGCTAAATTAACAGAATCTTCATATTGATTAACGAAGTGTAAATTATTCCAAGATAATATTTCTTTAAACTTTTCTCTATCCTCGTCTTTTAAAATATTGTTGTAAACATTATTGATTTCATGGGATAGTTTTCCATCTAGATATATAGGTATTTTAAAATCTTTATCTTTAGAAAAGGTTTCATATAAAAATGAAAGTAGATTTTGTGTTCTACTCATTGCAAATGCACCAAATAATATTGAATGTCCATCTGCTATTTCCTTTTTAATATCTTGTATCATTTGTTTTCTTTCTGTTTCAACATCTTTAGCCATAAAATTTCTTGTTAAATCAGAATAAGTAGCCTCTGTAATTACGAGATTTGCATTTGTTGGAAAAATAGTTTTATCACAGAAAGGCTGAGGATTATTTTCGCTAGATACATCACCTGTATAATAAATTTTTTTTACATTTCCACTAGGCATTTTAAAAAATAATTCTATCGAAGTTGCACCAACTATATGTCCATTAGGTAAAAATCTAAAACTAACATAATCATTCAATTTGTATATATTATTTTTATCATATATTTCAGTTTTATTTAACATTCTATAAACATCTTGTTCTGTATAAAACGGTTCCGCTTTATAACCTTGATTTTCTAAAGCCTTACAGTTACGATTTAATATATAAGCACCATCCAATAATAATGGTTGAAGTAATTGTTTATTCTCATTTGTCATTATATATTTATCCGTATAATCTACTAATGTTGGGAGTAAGCCTGTATGGTCTAGACTCACAGATGAGCATGTGATACAAAGATTGCTTTAAAATCTTCGTAACTTCTAGCTCTATTCATCACCTCCTTGTTAACTGCATATTCTTCTTGTAATCTTCCATTCTTTTGAACCATTCCATTTTCTATCAAGATAGTTTCATACTCTCCATTTATTGTTGGGTATGAAATTGCTACAGAACTTCCTACAACACCTGTATGAGATTCTCCAATAAATTCAACTTTAACTTTATTTTTATTTTTTTTATCTACTGTAGTGTTTCTTTTTTTTGTTGTTTTATTTTCTGCGACTTCTATCTTCTTTTCTTCTTTTTTAAGTAAATTATTTTTAACGAATTGAGTATAACACTCATCACACAATGTATATTTTCCGTTCGGTAATCTTCTTCCACATTGATTACAATGATAATCTTCT
>JBGVLG010000041.1:0-2169 GCA_045124155.1 Anaeroplasma sp. | reverse complement strand
TCTTTCTACTATATTTGCTAATATAGGAGTATAAGCAACACTATCTTTAGCTTTATTTAAACTATCAATAGTAAAAGAAGAACCATTATAATTTTCTCCACTGCTCATTATTCTTAATTTAACAAGATGAAAGTCAGGATTATTTAATGAAAAATCATTTGACAAAGAGAATTTAGAAGGTATTGAAAACTTTTTCATTATCTCACCTCCCTTCTAATTATTACATTAGAAATATAATTTATTAGATATAAATATTTCCTTATCTGAATAATTATTATATATATTCTTATTAAATTCAAATACATATAATGTTTTATTATAGTTTCTTACCTTTTGAACTAACTTTAATTTACTTTCTAATTCTTTAGCGGTATTATCATTATAAGTACAGATAAACATTATTTACCACCGCCATTTTCTGCTTGACCTGTATTATTCTCAACATTATCATTTTCTGAATTACTAGGCCTACCATTATCTTCACCATTAGCACTATTATATGAACTAGTAACAGGATGGAAATATTGTTCTAATCCTAATGTACTTTCATATAATAAAGAAGATAATGCTGTTAAAGGAGTATATCCACAAGCAGCTAAGTATCTTAACTTATTACCCCCTATTGTAATAGATTCTCTTTCTGATGCTTGTATATCTTTTTTGTTGAAATAAGTATTTCTTAACATTTCAACTTTCCACATAGCATTACGTTTTTTATTTTTTATTTCATAATTTATAAAGTTACAGAATATTAAATTTAATCTATCTACTACCATTTCATCAGTTTTTATACTATTTAATACTGATTCATTTGAACTTCTAGCTCCATTGAATAATTCACTATTAACACCACTTGATGTATATACTGATTCATATGCTTTTTGCGAAGCTGTTAAAGTAGATTGTGCTTGTCTTTGAGTAGTAAATACTTCCATATTTAATGGATTCGTGGTAATGGCGCATCCTTTTGGCAAGTTCTGTTTAGCAGCTTGATGATATTGTCCTATTATATCTGTATCCATCATAAGTTCTCCCTCCTCGTTAGTGGGAATTCGCATGTGTATAAGTTTCAAGTTATCAGCAGCTGTACTAGATAATTCATCATCTTCTATTTCGTCTACTCTATATATCTTATCGAATAAATAACAGAATGGACTTATACCTTTATTTCTTATATTACCATCATCAAATAAGAACGCTACAGCCTCATTTTCTTCTAGATAATAATAGTTATCAACTAATTTTTCATCATTAGCAAGAGAACCATTGGCGAATTTTTCGTATAATTTTTGTATAGGTACTGGCATAGTCGCTAATAGATTTGCATTAGATAATTTAGATAAGTTAAGAGAATATTTTAATATGTTATTTTCCATAACTCCACTTATTCTACATATATCATTTGGCATAGCTTTATAGAAAATACCATTATTATCCTCTACTTTATATAAGAATAATTCTCCATATAATAATAATTGTCTACCAAACCATTTAAAATTATATTTATAATTTATCTTTTCTATCAATTGAGCTATTTGTTCATATTCTTTATTCATCTTATCTACTGTATTAGATTTACCATTAAATCCTATTATAGTAGTTGGTGATAAATATAAATCATACATAGGTATATTAGTAAAGTTTTCTATTAATCTATAATATATACCATTACTAGCATATAATATTTTACTTACTTGTTGTATAAATGCTACGTTTGAGTAAGGGTCTTGTAACGCAGATTGTAATTGGTCGAAACTTACACCACTTCTACTACTAGATATTTCACCTACGTTTTTAGAACTAACTGAACCTTGAGCGAATTTAAGTTGTTTATTAAATTCAATCTTATCTTTCTCTTCTTGAGTTAATTCTTCTTTTTTTTCTTCACTCAATTATATCACCTCCTTATTCTAAAAATAACATTCCATTCCCTTGTACTGTTCTTGGTATTTCTAAATCAATTGTATTCTTAATTAATTGTGCATATAATTCTGACTCAGAGGGTCTACGTCCATATTCTTTAATAAATTTTTCTAACAATAAAGCACAAGCACCTGCCACATGAGGACAAGCCATACTTGTACCACTTAAAGTTATATATCCATTATTTAATCCTGTTGATACTATTTTTACACCAGGTGCAACTAAATCAACATAATTATTTGTATT
>JBGVLG010000040.1:0-2009 GCA_045124155.1 Anaeroplasma sp. | reverse complement strand
TAATAGTTATATTTAGGATTTAATGCTTTTAAATCACGTTCAATAGCCATTACACTTTTTGTATTCATATAAATTTCTAATTCAAATTCTTTTCCATGAATGTTTTCCATTCTAATGTCTTTTATAATCATTTTATCATTCACCTCTATTATTAGCTATTTCTTTTTAAGTAAGTATATAATGCTACTTTCACATTATCACGAGCTTCATTAAGCCATCTTTTTTTATTTCCTCTTGCAAAATTATCAAACCAACCATAATTAGGTTCATCAGTTTTAAAATTTTGAAACCATACATTATGTTATCCTATTGGCTCTTTATCCAATAGTTCTATATGTTTCCATATAGTTCAGACTATCTCTTCAACTTTATAGTTGTTCCCTTTTCGTGGATATTTTTCCATATAAAAAAGGCTCGTATGAGCTTTAATACTTAGGATACTTTATCTAGTCGTTGCACGTTCCGATCATTTCTGTATCGGCTTCGCTCATGATTGCCATGCTTAATCAATAAATTTCCAGTATAATTTTTCTCCATTTAATTTTCCTGCACTTTTTCTTTTTCCTTTACAACATTCACTTATTGATCCTTTTGAAATTCCAGTTTTAAGAAATGCGTCGTGTATTGAAATAAATATTTCACCAGTGTTAACACATATTACTTTTTGTCCTGTTCCATATTTACCACTATTACTTCCTCTATTTGCGTCACCTATTTTTTGTTTTGTTTCATTAGTGTGACGTTTTCCGTAAAATGGATTATCCTCTTTTTTAAAACTCATTTTATTAAATGGATGTTCACCTTTATCATATAATTCTTTCATTATTTTTCTGTTTTGATCTTTTCTTTCTTCTGATAAATGAGTTCCATATAATGGATTATTTTCTCCAGATAATCCATAGATACCATCACCACCCAATGTAGCGTTATATCCTTTTGAGTTTTCAGAATGAATAAATGTATTATATTTATCAATAAAATACATTTCACTTTCTTTGAGTTCTTTTTCTGTTTTACATATTCTTAAAATTTCTAATTCAAAATTTTCAATACCATATTTACGAATAGCATTATGAAAAGGGCAATTATCTCTATTATTTTTGCTATCATACAAATGTTCTCTATGTCTTTTTGCTAATTTATTTTTTGTAATACCAATATATTTTTTGTCATTAATTTTATTTGTATAGCAATAAACAACCATTTCATTGTCTAATATATTCATTATTAACATCCCTTTTCAATAATATTTTATGCATTATTAGAAAATATATTACAAAAAATTTATTATTAAGTTTAGGTTTCCATGAATTAAAGGAATTTAACGTGAGCAATGGTTTTACCCACGAGTTCGTTCCCAGTCTACACCTGCATTATTTAAACCAATGTTATATCCTCCTATACCATTATACGTAAAATTAATAATATTTTCAGCGTCGATACCATGAATATTGCGCCTAAATGATACGGGAGTAACGCCTTTCATTTCGTTTAAAATACTTTTTGCAACTGGTAATAATGCTTTTTTTTGCATATCTCTAACCATTTTTGGATCTGTTAAACTTTCTACTCTATCCACTAATTCTTGTAGTCCAGTTATACTACATGACATTTTTTCACCTCCTTATTCATCATATTGAAATTCATTGCTTAATATAAAATCACCATTTTGATTATAAACATTAATAGTTATTGATGGATGTTCGAATGACTCATAAATTGTATAATTAGTATCTATTAACATAGCTAAATAAGTCATTGTTCCGTCTTTTAAAAGTTTTTCGTCATCGTCATAATGACTTACTTTAATGTTTATCTCTATTGTTTCTTTGTCGTCATTATATTGATAATTATAATCAGAGATTTGGTAATATGTATCACTATAATTATCAATAGCATTGTCATAACCATTCATACTAATTTCCATAACTGCATATAAGTCATCCGTTGTTGTAAATACATTATCGTCATAATTTTTATTAGAACATCCAAACAAACATAAAATAGAC
>JBGVLG010000039.1:0-16175 GCA_045124155.1 Anaeroplasma sp. | reverse complement strand
TTATTTTATGAACATTATACCATAAAGGGAGTATCCTTGAACAATTTGATTTAAATATATTCAAATTATTTTAGGCTACTCCCTATTTTATTTTGATTATTTATATTAATATAATTAGTAAATAAAATGCTGATTAACAATTATCCCCCCCTTTATAAATCCTATTATATTATATTATCATATTATTCATTTAATAAAAATATATAAAATCTATATTTTTTTTAATACTAAAACCCAATCATCTGATAATTCATGCCTTTTTGTTGGTCTAACAGTAATTTCATCCATATTATAATAAGTATTTATGTATGATAAAACACCATTTTGAGGATTCATCCAATATGCATCCATTTGATATTCCTTATACTCTTTTAATGAAATTGTATATTCACAATTCATATAAGTATAAACAAATAAATAATCACTACCTGCAAATATAGAAATCCTATAATATCTTTCTTTTTGAGGTGATAATAATAAATCATTTCTATTTCTACCTTTTGTGAAATCTACTGATTCAAATAAACCTTTTAAGAATTGAAGTTCCATTCCTCCTTCACTATGAAGTCCTTCAAGCCAACTCTCTCTTACTCCATAGGAACCACTTCCTAATTCAATTTTTGTAAAATTGAATAATTGAATTATTACCATATGTAAAACCACAAGCTCCTTCAAAAACACTCCAGTAGGCATACCTTCTTACATCTTTAGCCTCCCAATATGGTTCTTTAGGATTATGTAGGCCTTGTACCACACCTTCATAGGATGGCTCTGCATCTAGACAAGGCTTTTTGATAATATGAGAAAAATTTTCTAAAACATATTTCCAAGAATCTTCACCATAAAAAATTTCTTCTTCTTTATCATATCTTGTTAATTTAGCTTGATCATATCTTCTATGTCCTGATTGAAACATATTAAAATCAAGCCAATCTTCATCATTAAACCATCTTGAAGATATAGTTCTTCCAAAAGGATGAAATGTTATTAGATGATTATTATCTAATTTTTTTAAAGCTTTACCTAATGCATTAAAATAATCTAAATTTACATCTCCTCTAATATCACCACCTAAAATCCATATTAGATTTTCATTATGAGAGAAAGTTTTTACCAAAAAATTTGAAAAGACATTAACATCATTAATATTTATTATTTTATTCTTTATAAAACTTCCCCATGTTGGTAATAAGGCAATATATATTCCTAAATCATTAGAAATAGAAAATATTTTATTAACAAAATAAAAATATTCCTTAGAATAAATATTTTTATTTGATACAGTCATAGGATTAGTAGCTTTGTCATTATTTGGCATTGAATAAAATAATACCATTTGTATCACATTAAATCCTAATGATTTTCTATTTTTTAAATATTTTATGACATCGTCCAACTCCATGTTTTCTGCTAGTAACCAAGCAGTATCCCCTAGCCAAAAAAATGGTTTATCATCTTTAAACAAATAATTACCTTTTACACTAAGCATAATAAATGCCTCCTAATCTAAATTAATATTACAATAATTCAGACATTTGAGCAATAATAAATTATTGATATAATAAAAAAAAACAAAGTAGACTACTTTTTAAAGATATAGAATTCTATAGGATTCTTTCTTTAATTATATTGTCTACTTTGGAAATATCATATGATATTATAACAATATTTTTTAAAACATCTATTTCACTGTAAAACTTATTGATGCTTCACAGGAAATTTTTCCATCCACAAAGGCTTTACCATGTCCTTTACCTATGCTATGTCTAATTGGATATATTTCTAGTTCTAATACTAATTCAACTGAATCAAGAGAATCAATTTTTAAATCCTCCTTTAAATTAACATCTAATGTAACCTTAGCTAGGTCTACACTTAGAGCCTCAACTAATGCCTTTGTAATTCTTTCTAACATAATCTAACTTGTGGAAATGTCAACAAATTATATAGAAATAAAATAGTGAACGAACAATCAATAGAATAATGTCTAATCCGTAAAAAAAAGCTAATCAATATGATTAGCAAAAAAAATTATTCAATTTGACTCCACAATACAGCCGCAATTTGAAGGGGTACTCCAACTAAAAAAACATACCACATATTAAAATTATTTGTCGAAAAAAATATTTGAAAATATAAAGCAGTAAGTGCAGTCCAAATTGCAAAGGAATTAAGATAAATAATATATTTCTTTTTACCCCAAATACTATTAAATCCTAATAATACTAAACCTGTTAAAGGCACACCCCATACTAATAATATCCAATAATTATAATCATAACCACTAATTAAAATTGTAAATGTAACAATCAATACAGCCCAACAAGCCATAATAAATAACATAGCGATAATTAATTTATTCTTTTTATTAGAATCATTTTTTATAAATTCCTTCTTTTCTTCATAAGTACCCTCATGAGTAAGATAATCTAATGTTACACCATATATATTACAAAGCTTATATAATGTCTCGACATCAGGTAATGAATCTCCTTTCTCCCATTTAGATATCGCCTTATCTGAGTATTGTAGCATATCAGCAACATCAAGCTGTGTGTATTTTTTTCTTTTCCTTAATTCTATTAAATTTTTTGAAATTATTTGTTTTAAATCATCCATAATTAAATTATATCATACTTTTTCTAAGAAAAAAAGCCACTATATATCAAATTCTACTGCCAGTAGAGTCAAATTTCTAAACTAGAAAATTATTAGAATTATATGTATATACCTAATCTATTGACTAAATTTGTTTTTTTTAATATATTATTGTTGCAAAAAAATAACTTTTAAGGAGATTTATTTTATGGACAATTTAATTCCAATATTTTATGCTTGTGATGATAATTTTGTTAAATATACATTAGTTTCAATGAAATCTATAATGGAAAATGCTTCTAAGGATTATAAATATATTATATATATTCTTAATACTTCTATTGAAAATAACACAAAAGAAAATGTCTTAAAAATGAAAAATGAATATTTCGATATCGAGTTTATTGATTGTTCTAGTTATATTGATTCAATAAAGGATAATATTCCATTAAGAGATTACTATTCAAAAACAACCTATTTTAGATTATTTATTGCAGAAATGTTTCCAAATATAGATAAGGCTATCTATATTGATAGTGATACCATAGTTTTAGGAGATGTATCTAAATTATATAATCATGATTTAAAGGATAATCTTGTAGGAGCTTGTAACGAACAAGCAATGGTACAAAACGATGTATATGGTACTTATGTAGAAAAGTGTATCGGCTTAGATAGATATAATTACTTTAATGCGGGAATGCTACTAATTAATTGTAAATTATTTAGAGAAGAGAAAATCTTAACACAATTCTTTGAAAAATTAAGTGTTTATAATTTTGTAGTTACTCAGGATGAGGATTATTTAAATTTAATTTGTTATAATAGAGTATTATGGATAGATAATTCTTGGAATGTTGAAGTTTTTGGAGACATTAAATATAGTGATGATGAGATCAACATGATTCATTATATAATGTGGGCAAAGCCTTGGCATTTTACTAATGTTAGATTAGAAAACCATTTCTGGAAATATGCTAAATTAACACATTATTATCAAGATATTATAGATACTTTAAATAATTATCCAGAAGAGAAAAGAAAATCAGATTTATTAGCTTGTGAGGCTTTAGAAAAGCTAGCTATTAAAGAAACCTATAGAGAGGATAATTATTTAAATAGAGTAGCAAATTCAAATAAAATAATTCAAAGAAAAAAATTTTCAAGAGATTATGAATAAATAAAAAGGTATTGGTTAAACAGTTTTCCAATACCTTTTTATTTTTAATTAGTATTATTCTTTTTAGAAACTATAAAGCCTATAATATATAAAATAATACTTAATGAAAGAAATATAATTAAGAAATAATTAATAGTATCTGTAAATCTTAATACTATAACAATAATATCTAATATTAATCCATAAATTATAGGAAGAATATTAAATAAATTAATTTTATTATTAAATAACTTTAATGTTAATAATGTAAAAAATAGAACCATTCCAAGCATTGTAATTCCTTGAATAATATAAAACAAAACATCATATTGAATAGTTGTGTAGTAGCATACTGGAATTGCCATAGAATAACATAATAAATAAATAGTAGATACCCATAATAATAGTTTATTATTAGTATTAATAAGTACACTTTTTAAAATAATAGCTACTATTAAAAATGCATATGATGTAAATTGTAATAATAGATTTGTATATTCAGTATGAATCATTCCTGATACTAAAATTATTCCACTAGCTATAATTAAGCTATTAAAATCATTATTATTAATTTCTATTTTGGTATTAAATAATTTAATAAATAATTTAAATCTAAATACTAAATAAATTATAAATACTATTAGTGATATAAATGTAGTTAAATATGCAAAGATATAAAATCCATTTGAAAATATATTAATATTATTACTAAATGATAATATAATTGATATTAATCTTTCAATTAATAATATAACAAAATAAATAAATATAAACGAATACATGATTCTTTTAATAACATTTTCTTTTTGCATAAATTACCTCAACAAATTAGTATAAAATAATGTTAATTCTACAATATTTAATTTATTTTTAGCTAAATAAGTTAAATATTTAGCATATAAGTACATTGTATTTTCTGAATAAGAGGATAATTCTCCTCTTAAATAGGTTTCATATGAAGCATTATCATATTTATCTGATATTGTATTAATAGTTCTCATATTAGAAATATCATTTTCTTTACTATAATCGTTTAACATTTCAAGCTGAACTGATACTATACCTTCTCTTAATTGGATTCTTTTTTCTGATAATTTAGGAAGATTATCCTTAATTGTTACATAATGATCAGGATCAACAGTTTCCTCCATAAAACCATATTTAATAGCTAATAGGTTATAATGATTTTCTACTGCTATATTTAAATCATTATAATAAGAAGCTAACAATTCTTTATTCCATGTATAATATTGTGATTCCCTCATTAGTGTAAACATAGGTTTATTATTTTGACATGAAGCTCTACTTCCAATATTATTAAGCTCTTGAAACATTTCCCATTCAATTTCTACTATTTTAGAAATTATTTTTGATTTATAATTATTTAATTTTACAAATTCAATAATTTCTTCTCTATATGAATCAATATATAACGATTCTCTATTATTAATAATATGAAGCTTAAATAATTCATTGGTTATAGCTTCATTTATTTTTATTATTAATTCATCATTTAAGCTATCCTCATATAATATTTTATTTATCCATTTATAAATAATACTATTTTCATTCATAAGCTTTAATGAGAGCTTATCATGGGGCACAAATTCTTTATGATAAATATAATAAAATTCTATCAATCTATCAACTAAATGATTTTTTAATAAATTATACGTAACAATATCATTTCTATCTAGACTTCTTTTTAGATTATAAGGGATATATTGTGATATCTCTAATGCTTTAAGTGATATTTCATTTAAATAATCATATTTATTATTCTTTATTATTTTATTTCTTAAATTAACTAAGCTAGAATTATAATTATAATAAAATATTTTACCATTTGTTAATAATGATTTATTTTGAGTAGTTAAATTATTAATATCACTTACTCCCATAAATTCAAATATATAATCCTTAAAATAATGAATTCCATGCTTAGGTAATATTTCTCTAATATAAAATCTATCAAAAATTTTAGGTAATTTATTATAATTTTCCTTTAATTTAGTAAATTCCTCTACTGAAACATTATCTTCACATAACACAATAAAGCCAGGATTAAAATCATGATCCTCAGAAATATAATCATCAGAATAATAGCATTCACTACCTAAACCAAATAATCCAATAGTAAGTTTGTTTAGAGTATCATTATTAATATTATTGAATAATAATTCTTTATTTTCTATATAATAGCTATAAGATAATTCTATACCAGTCATTCTATTTTTATTTAGATTGTTTAATACCTTCATATATTCTTCTAAGGTTTCTTTATATAAAATATTTCTTCCTAAGTTTTTATCTATATGAGCTAAACCTAATTTATAGTATTTTTCACTTAATAAATATTCTTTCTTTAAATAATATATCTTACCATAGGCTAAATAATATCCCATCATATGAAAATCATCTTGATAATTAATTAATAAAGAATCAGTTAAAAATAATGTATCTAATGCTTCATCTAGTTTATTTTGTTCCATATAGCATTCTGCAATATTTATATATGTTGTTGCAAGCTTAACATTATCAGATTCATTTTTTATTGTTTCTAATGCTTTATTAAATAATAATAGAGCTTTATCATAATTCTTTTCTTTTTGTTCTAATAATGCAAAATTATTATATAATGCAGCAAGCTCTATTTTATTATCTAATTTATAATTTTCATATACAGCTAATGCATAATTAAAGGCATCATAGGAATCTTGATATAAACCTCCTGCCCTATAAGCATTCGCAATATTTATATAAGAAATAAAATGAAGCTTAGGATTATTAATTTGATTAATAAGCTTAACTAATATTTTAGCAAATTTTATAGAATCATCAAATAATGATAAATCTCTAAAAAAGCCTATTGTTTCATTTAATATTGCTACTAATAAAGAAGTATTATTTTCATTTTTAGCAATGGCTAATGAATCTAAAAGATATTCTTTAGCGGTATCTATTTTATGCTCCTTTAATAATTTATCAAATTCATTATAAAACTCTTTTTCATTCATATATTCCACCTATAAATAATTATACCACTATATAAACATATTATTATATAAATAATTAATAATTTTAAAAATACTTATACTATATTAAAATTAAAAAAAGAATAAGCCCTAGTTGGCTTACTCTAATTCTAATGTTCCTGTAGCTAATTGATAATACTTACCATGCTGATTAATTAAATCCTCATGAGTACCTCTTTCAATTATATTTCCATTTTCTAATACCATTATAGCGTTAGAATTTCTTACTGTTGATAATCTGTGTGCTATTACAAATACTGTTTTATTTTCCATCAATCTATCCATACCAGATTCTACTAATGACTCAGTTCTAGTATCAATAGCTGATGTAGCCTCATCTAGTATCAATATTGGTCTTTTTGATACCATTGCCCTAGCAATAGAAATAAGCTGTCTTTGACCACTAGATAAATTATTACCATCAGAATAAATCATTGTATTATAACCATTCGGTAATCTTTTAATGAAACTATGAGCATTTGCAAGCTTAGCTGCTTCTATCACCTCTTCTAAAGACGCATCAAGCTTACCATATCTAATGTTTTCCATAATTGTTCCAGTAAATAGATGAGTATCCTGTAATACTATACCTAATGAGCTTCTTAAGGATTCTTTTTTTATTTCCTTGATATCAATACCATCTATTAATATTTTTCCATTTTCTATTTCATAGAAACGATTAATTAAATTAGTAATTGTAGTTTTTCCAGCACCTGTTGCCCCAACAAATGCTATTTTTTGTCCTGGATGAGCATATAAATTTAAATTTTTTAAAATCGTTTTTCCTTTAATATAAGAAAAATCAACATCAATAAATCTAACATCACCCTTTAATAATATTTCATTTTCATTATTAACCCAATAATAAGTATCATTTTTTAATTCTAATGAATATGTACCTTCATCTATTTCTATTTCTTCATCCATTAAGCTAAAGATTCTTTCTGCTGATGCAAGTCCATTTAATAATACATTAGCTTGATTTGTAAATCTATTAATTGGCATTGTACCCTGTCTTACCAATACTAAATATGATGCGATTTGACCAATTGTCATGGTTGTTATTGGAGCATATCCTAATGCGATTAAACCACCAAATATCGCTACAATAGCGTAATTAATATATCCAAGTGATACAACCATTGGAATCAGTGAAAAGCTATATCTTAAAGCTTCACTAGAGCTATTTTTAAAAGCATCATTTTTTTCTTTAAAAATATTAATATTTTCTTCTTCATGATTAAATACCTGAACTACTCTTTGTCCCGATAGCATTTCCTCAACAAATCCATTTAATTTAGCAATATCCTGTGAAGATTTATAAAAGGCCTTTTTACTTTTCTTTGATGCATAAACAATATATGTAAACATAATGGCATAAAATACAATACATATTAATGATAATAGCCAATTAATAATAAATATTAATATAAGCATACCTACTATTTGAACAAAATTAGCTATTAATAATGCAAAAGCATTATTTATTGCCTCACTAATAGCGCCAATATCATTTGTATAAATACTCATTATTTCTCCATGAGTTTTAGAGTCAAAATAGCTTAATGGAAGGCTTTCCATTCTATTAAACATATCATGTCTCATTTCATAGATTATTTTTTGAGCTACTCTACACATAATTTGAGTATAGATTAAGGTAGATATTACTCCAACTGAATAAATTATAACCTCAAGAAGAATCATTCTCCAAATTTCATTATAATATTCAGGTCTTGTATATTTATCTATTAATGTTTGAAAATTATAAGTACCTAATAAATTACTAAAAGCTGATAATATTGCTAATATACCTACAATAAATAATGTGAATTTATGCTTACCAATATAGGATAAGAATCTCTTAAGAGTTTTCTTAAGGTTTTCAGGTCTTTTTCGACTATGCATTATTGCCATAATCTTCACCTCCTAATTGAGTATCACAAAGCTCTTTATAAATATTAGATTCCTTATATAATGATTTATGATTGCCAGATGCTACTATTTCTCCATCATCTAAAATAATGATGTTATCTGCCTCACAAACAGATACTATTCTTTGTCCAATAATGATATTAGTAACATTCTTAAGAGTTCTAATTCCTTTTAATATTTTTCTTTCAGTCTCCATATCACAAGCTGATGTAGAATCATCAAAAATTATGATTTTAGGTTTTTTTAGTAGAGCTCTTGCAATACATAATCTTTGTCTTTGACCTCCTGAGACATTTACTCCACCCTGGCCTAAATCATAATCTAATCCTCCAAAATCCATAACAAAATCATAGGCTTGGGCTATTTTTAAAGCTTCATATATTTCTTCATCCTTAGCATTTTTATTTCCCCATAAAAGATTTTCTCTAATAGTACCACTAAATAATACATTATTTTGAAGTACTATTGAAATACTATCTCTTAAATTTTTTAAATCATATTTCTTAATATCTACATTATCAATTAAGATATTACCATTACTAACATCATATAATCTAGAAATTAAACTAACTAAGGTAGTTTTAGCACTACCTGTACCACCAATTATTCCTAAAGAGGTACCTTGAGGTATCTTTAAATTAATATTTTTTAATGCGAATAATTCAGAATCCTCTTTATATTTAAAATCAACATTATTAAATATGACATCAGCATTTTCTATTAATTTATCACCTTCATTTTTAATAATAGGCTCTTCTATTAATATTGCATTAATTCTTGATGCAGAAGCAAAGGATCTATTAAGCAATAAAAATACATTTGATAACATCATAATAGAATTGATAACCTGAAGTACATAGGATAATAAAGCTGAAAGAGTACCTACTTCAAGTTCCTGACTATGTACTAAAGACGCTCCAAATGAAAGGATTAATACTGTTACTGCATACATAATAAATTCAAATGCTGGTTGATTTAAAATAGATATTTTAAATGTAGAGTTTGTAATATTCTTTTCATAGGTATTGGCATTATTAAATTTAATCTTTTCATGTTCTTCTCTTACATAAGCCTTAACAGTTCTTATTGCGATAATATCTTCTCTAACTACTAAATTAATATTATCAATTGCTTCTTGTAGTTTTTTATATTTTGGTGCTGTATTTCTAATAATTAATATTAGAATTACTGCTAATACTGGTACAGCAACAACAAATATCCAAGCAAGCTTAACTGATAAAATAAAAGACAATCCAATTCCAACTGTCATCATTAATATACTTCGAATTAAAGGCCTAATACTACCAGCTAATGTAGATTGTATTACTGCTACATCATTAGTTACTCTTGTTATTAATGATGCTGAATCAAAATTATCTAGATTAGAAAAAGAAAAGCTTTGTATCTTTTTAAATAGTTCTAATCTTAATCTACTTGTAAAATTAGTAACAAATTTTGCATTATATACTGCATAAAAATGTCCAGTTATTACAGAAATAATAGCACAACCAATAATAATTAATCCATATATTAATATTGCACCCATATTTGATTCATTAATTCCCTTATTAATAATATCCTTCATTACAAACGGAATCATTAATTCAAATAATGTCTCTACTATTATTAATGTAATAGATAATATAAAATTCTTTTTATCATATTTTATAAATCTTAATATAGCTTTTAAATCTTTCATAATACACCTAATAAAAATTATATATTTAAATTATATAAATTTTTAAATAATTTTTCAATTAAATATCAATAAATAATATTAATCAATACTGTTTTTTCTAGTAATTATTAAGACTAAATTTATGCTATTCATAATTAATGATTATATATCCTAATCACTATATAATTACTTTATGGAATAATAATTAATATTTGCAATTTTGGCTTGTTTAGATAAATCAAAGGTTCTTATTTTATATAGTCTTCCATCCTTTAAAAAATTAGTACCTAATTGTCTAAATTCAAAACTAATATTTTTTCTTATACATTGTTCTCTTACATTTAACACCCAATCATAATCTAGGACTCTACCATTAGGATCTGATTCTCCACCTAACACTACTAATTCAATGTCATCTAGATATTTTTCAATATTAATATTTTCTAATAGTGGCTGGACTGAAAGTAGCTTATGCTTAATTGGTAAAGAATTAAATATAGGCAATCTATAGTCAGCCTGTTTCTGATTCTCAATAGTACAAGATACAATAACATTATCATAACCATCATTCCAATCATCAGGAATACATTTTAAAAATCTATCAATTCCTTTTGTTAAAAAAAGAAATTGACAATCACTTCTTTCTTTAATCATTTTAAAAACTTCATTTCTCCATTCATCAGCCTCTTCAATTAAAAAATCACTTTGAAAGCATAAATAGCATAATCCTGATTTCATTTTATAATTACCATTTTTTAATCTTTCTATTGGCTTATAAAAATCCTTTGTTTTTACGATTTCTTCGGTATTAATTCCTCTTTTTAAGTCTCCCTTATGAATATAGCAATGTTTACATCCCTCACTATATCTTTTACAGCCTCTCCATGGATTCCAAACCATATTATTTCCTCAATTCTTTTTTATTTCAATAAAAGAAAAAGAGCTGATAAAATCAACTCATCATTCACAAATGAATCTTTCCACTCTATTCCTTCCATTATCCTTAGCTATACATCAATTTGATTCGCCAAGAAGTATTTTAGTTGTTTCATCATCTAAAGCATCAATTGTTTTAAGCTGACGATTCATAGCTCTTGTTCTTGTACCAACAAGATTATCTAGTTCTTTTGATGCTTCGTTAACTCTTTTTTGAGTTTTTTCAAGAGCTTCAGCAAATTTTCCAAATTCATTTTTTACTGCTCCTAAAAGATTAAATACATCAGCACTTTTCTTTTGTATTAGTAGTGACTTAAATCCCATATTTAAGGAATTAATGAATGCTGTAAATGTAGTTGGTCCTGTAAGATTAACTTTATATAGGTTTTGAATTTCTTCAAATAATCCCATGTTTAATGCTTCAAGGTATAATCCTTCTAATGGCAAAAAAATAACTGCAAAATCAGTAGTATTTGGGACGTCAATATACTTATCATGTACATCCTTAGCATATTTTAAAAGATTGCTTCTTAGATTTTTTCTAGCATTTTTTATTTCTTCTACATCTGATGACTCATTAATAATTGAATAGGCTTCGTAAGGAAACTTAGAATCTACTGGTAAAAAGATGGTATCATCCTTTGTCCCAGGAAGCTTTATTGCAAATTCCACTCTCTCTTTAGAGCCAACCTTTGTTACTATATTTTCTTCAAATTGTCCAGCAGTTAGGAATTCTCGAATAATATTACCTAAAATAACCTCACCCATAATACCTTTAGTTTTAACATTAGTTAATACATTTTTTAAAGAGCCTACATCAGTAGCAAGTCCCTTAATTTCTCCAACTGCCTTATTTACATCACCAATACCTTCAACAACGCTTTTAAAAGAGTCTCTAAGCTTTTCTTCTAATGTTTTTTGAAGCTTTTCATTAACAGATTCATTAATTTTATCAAGTTTTTCATTATTGTCTTTTCTAATTTCAGATAAGTTTTTTGTAACTGTATCACTTAATCCTGTAATTGATTCTTTAGTATTCTTCTTAAAATCTTCAAGTTTTTCTTTAATTGACTTATCGAAACTCTCTAATATTTCCTTAATAGCCTTGTTAAATTCTTTGATCTCTGAGGCTAGTTTATTCATTATTTCTTCTTTTTGCTTATTACTATCAATAGTATATTTATTTTCAAAGTCAGTAAAAGATTTAGTCTGTGCAGTATAATTATCATTAATAGTTTTTAATAATTCTTTATTAAAATCACTATTATTCTTATTATAATCAACAATGAAATTATTAATCTGCTCAATTTGTTTCTTATTATTTTCATTGATCAACACAATTATTTCATTTTTGAATTTATTTTGACTATTTGATAATTCATTTTGTGACTTAACTAATTCATAAATTCTTTTATTCATTTCATCGACATTTTTGTTAAGTTCATTCATAAGTGTAGAATTTTTTTCAGAAATTAATTTACTAACACTATCACTTAAACCATTTACAGATTCTATTATAGTTTCTCTAATCTTTTTTAGTTCACTATCCCCTAAACCATTTTCTCTTGAATTTTTATTATTAAGAAATAATACCAAAACAATTAAAGTTAAAATCACTGCAATAATACTACAAGACAAAATAACATATTCCATAATCATCACTCCTCGTATAATTCTATTTATAGTATTTTAAATAATAATGATTATATAAAATATGAAAATAAGATTTATATAATATATTTTGTTCTATGATACTATAAAATTTGAATTTTATTTTTGAATATTACCTATTTATGTTTATAATATGTTCAAACTATATTATTTGATTATTATATCATTATTTTCCTAAAATAATTCTTTTCTATTTTTATATAAAATTCTTATAGTAAAAGTAAGAGATACAAGAATAATTGTAAGTACTAATAAATAATATGGAAATATATTAAATGATATTTTTTCACCAATAATACCAAATAAAGGAGAAATAGTTATAGCTGATGTATAGGCTAATGACATTTGTACTCCCATAATTGATTGAGAATACTTTTCTCCATAATATGTAGGAGTTATTGCTGCCATATTTGGAAATATTGGTCCACAACCAAATCCAACTAAAAATAAAGCAATACCCACATATATATATCCACTAAATGGTAATATGAATAATATAGAGGTTATAAGTAATATTAATTCTCCAATAAATACTAGCTTAAAGCTAGATAGTTTTGTTGAAACAAGGCCAGATACAAATCTTCCTAGGGCAAGTCCACCATAAAACAAACCAACCAATGCTGCCGCTTGATCTGGATTTATATTTTTAGCATTAACTAAAAATGAAGCACTCCAATGACCTGTAGTTAATTCAACACCACAATAAAAAAAGAATATTAATCCAGCAGTAACAATAATAGGGGTTTTTATCATTTTAAAAAAAGGAATTGAAACTGTATTAAATGAGGAACTAATATTTTTATTTTCGACCTTATTCCATAATGGCATAGATAATACTAATATTAAACAAATTCCTAATTGAATAAAAAATGCAATCAAATATCCTTTTTTCCAATTATTATCTTCTGATAAAGCCATTGAAATAATATATGGTGATAATGTAACACCTATCCCATAAAAACAATGTAAAAAATTCATGTGAACTCTTTTATAATGAATTGCTACATAATTATTAAGTGCTGAATCTATTGCTCCAGCACCTATTCCTAAAGGTATGGCTGAAATAATTAATAACCAAAATGAATTACTCAAATAATATCCTAATAATCCTAAAACAGTTAATAAAGTAGATAAAACAACCACATTTCTTGTGCCAAATTTATTAATTACTCTAGAAGAAAAAATAGAGGATAATATAGTGCATATTGTTGTTGTCATTGTAACAAATGCCTGAAAGGATACTGGAATATTAAATTGCTGATAAATTGCTGGCCAAGCTGGACCAAATAAGGAATCTGGTAATCCAAGTCCTATAAATGCAACATAGATAACTATTAATAATAAAATCATCATATATAACGCCTATAACCAATAATAAGTTTACTTTTTTTCATATTTTAACATAAAAATTTATTCCACAAGATTATATCATACAATTAATATAAACTCAAAATATAATTTTTTAATTTTATTAATTTATAAGTTGTAAAAATAGACATTATTTATTACTCAGTTTCATATGAGGAAACAACACTACTAGGGGGATAATTTTTGACATCTATTTGCAGTTTGCCAGTTTGAACCTCCCATGACTTAAGTCACAAGATTCTCACTTCAACATCCTTTGGGCCGTAAGGTCTCTTACATGGACTCAGTGAGCGTTAATTCCGGTAGTCCCTACCGTACTAATAATATACTAATTATGACATTTGCCATAATTTAATATATTAATTGCTGCATTATAATCCCTATCGATTATTAATTTACAATGTGGACATTTATATGTTTCACTTGATTCTACTCTATAAGTTTTTCCACATCTACTACAAGTTTGACTTGAAGCAAAATATCTATTTATTTTCTTCAATGTCTTGCCATAATGCTCACACTTATATTCTAATAGGGTTCTTATTTTCCCTAAGGATGATGTGAGCATTTTTCTTTTATGCTTCTTAAGCTTTTGTTTAGAGAGTAAATCTTTAACATCTAAATCTTCCATGTAAATAGTATCATATTTAGTAACTATGGCTTTCGTTGCTTTATGAATTGTATCTAACATGTAGTTATCTTTATATCTATAGACCTTCGCTAATTTCTTTCGTTGTTTTTCCCAGTTGGATGAATGAAGTTCACATCTTGATAGCTTTCGTTGAGCTTTTCTAAGCTTATTATTTATTTTATCTATATCTAATTCAGAAATGTATTGCTCATTTTCACTTGTTGTAATTAGCTTTCTTACCCCAAGATCTATTCCTACACTTTTTCCTGTTTTAGCTAAACTACATTCTATAGTCTCATATATAATAGAAGCTTCATAATATCCACATTTTAATCTTTTAACTGTTACATTTATAATTTTATTATCTCTAATATTTTTATCATATTTACATTTAACTACTCCAAGCTTTGGTAATTTAATTCCTTTTTCATAAAGCACAATATTAGAATTAGTAAAGTTAGTTCTATATGATTGATCATTGTGTTTTTTCTTATAAACAGGGGCTTCACATCTATGTGAAAAGAAATTATCAAAAGCTTGTTTTAAATTCTTTAATGCATTTTGTAATGCAAATTTATCTGCATCCTTTAAAAATTTAGTTTCAGTACTCACTTTAAGGCTTGTAAGCATCTTACTCCAATTAGAATAATTATAATCTTTTGTTTCATTAGCGTATGTTAAAAAATGATTATAAACAAATCTAGTATGTCCAAAGATTGTTGTTAATAGGCTTATTTGTCTTTTATTTGGATATAATCTTATCTTTAAACCTTTTTGCATCCTCTTCACCTTGATTCTTGATATATTCTTTAATATTATCCATTATGTTATCACTTGTAGTGGCAATATAATATGAGGGGCTCCATATATGCCCACCATATAATACCTTACTAATTAGAGCTTTATGCTTCTGATTCAAAAGTCTAGCTGAAACTCCCTTTAGGGTTTTCATAACCACAGGAATAGAATCCTGAGGTAATAATCCTAATAATATATGAACATGATTCATATCAGTATTAATTTCTATAAGCTCATAATTATTATTTTTGCAAATATTAGTAATAATATCTATAAAGTCATCCTTTACTTCATTAACAAGTATTTTATGTCTATATTTAACACACCAAACGATATGATAATATAAGTCATAAACATAGCCTCTACCAT
>JBGVLG010000038.1:0-6628 GCA_045124155.1 Anaeroplasma sp. | reverse complement strand
TGTTTGGGTGAGTATTCTCCATTTGGCATTAATCTAGGATGTACGTCTACCATTTTAAATGCAATAAATTCTTTTAATGGTATCTTACCATCTTCTTCTATATTGTCAACTATTACATCTGCTGTAACTTCAAAGATTTTTTTTAATTTATCTTGTGATATACGTAAACCTTCTTCTGCTAATGCATTTTGAAGTATTTTAATAAAGTCAACATACTTCATTTTATCTCACCCCCTCTGAAACATACCATTCTACGTGGTTTTATCCTTACACTTTTCTTACCTTTTAAACCACCCCATTCTTCGACGTTTTGGGCGAATTTTATTTATGATGGCAATCTTTGCAATATTTTCTATATCCGTCTTTACCTTTACTATCTTTATTAAATTGAGATATTAATTTTACTTCACCACATTTATTACATTGCTTATAAGTACCTTTTCTAATATTTAAGTAATACCATTCTTCATATTCTTTTTCATATTGTTTTACTATTGAATCAATTGCTCTATCTAATGTTATCGACACTGTATTTTCTTTTACATATAATTCTTTTGATATATTTTCAATTGTTAATCCATTTCTCCATAACTCTAAAACTTCATATTGTCTTTTAGTAAATTTTATTTTATTAATCAAATTATCTAAATCAACCAATATGCAACTTAAATCATCTTGCAAATCTACTTGTTTATGAACTTGTAACAACGCTTTTACTACATTTTTATCGAACATATCTAATTCATTATAATCTGGACACCCTGTTGGTTTCAATGGAGATTTCCATATTATTGGTCTTTCTAATTCTTTCTTTGCAATAATCATATCTTTTTTTAATTCCGATAAAACTTTTCTTATTAAACATTTTCTTTTCATATCTTTAGGAGTTAATTTTTTCTTTTTAAAAAACTTTCTATATTCATCTTTTAAATATAAGTAAAATTCGTTGTAATCATTTATTTCAGAATATTTTATTAAATCTTCTTTTTCAATTCTTAAATCTTTTACTAAATTATAATTTTTAGGTAATTGAAAAAATGGAAATGCGTTTTGTTCTGTATTTCTATTATCACTATCATCTTTTGATAATCCCATCATTCCTAATCCACCATTTACTCTAGCTAAATTGCTAGTAACATTATATTCTTGACACGCTCTATTAAACAACTCTTCTGAATTATATATTACATATTTTCTCTCATCTTTATCTTTATAATCATCTACTCTTAATATATAATCTGCAATTCCTTCTAATGCTAATGCAATATTAGAAGTTGAATAAGTCGATTTGCTTTTGTCTAATATTAAATCTATTTTACTATGTTCTCTGTCTTGGTTGTATACTTCATCCCAATATTCATCATAAAACATCACGCCATCTATCTCATACATTCCAAATAATTCATTTATATAATCTATTCTTTCTTCAACGGTATTTAATTTATAGTCTTTCTTTAAATAACTATAAATATTTTTACCATCTATTTCTCCATAAAAATGATTATTGTTATCGAGATACATTATAAATCACCCCTTAGTTTATTTAAAACAGTTAATAACTGATTATTAATCCTATCTTCAAGTTTATTTAAATTCGCCTCACTGTAATCTAACGCTATATAAATACCATTGTTTTCTGCGAAATTCTTTTTAATATCATCCCTAATCTGTTGTTTGATAAAATTACGTTTTTTAGTTTCCTCATCTTCACCTCTAAAACTTACTGGTTTATAATGTTGCTTTCCTTGAATTTCTATATATACTTTTATGCCATTTACATATACTATGAAATCAAATACTAATGCTTTAAAAGTATTATAGTTATAGCACCCATCGCTTTCTTGTTCTTTAAAAGTATAATTATGCTTTTTTAAAATATCTCTTACTAAGCGTTCTCCCTTACTTCCGTCTTTTAAACTACTTGCTGTTTTTAAACTTCCATTATAATAATTTAACGATTTTAAATATTCTCTAGCATCATCTAAAAAATCTCCACAAATAAAATAATTCTTTAATATTTCAAAATCCGTTTCCTCATACATATATCTATATCTATAAACGTCCATTATTATATCATTATAATATATAAAATCATCTAAATTATTTATCTCCTCTTTATATCTTTCTCTAGTTGAGATAATATCTGGTTTTACATCCCAACTCATTATTTCATCTCTTACTTCATAAATTTTTTCAATTATAAAATCTTCTTCTAAATAATCGTTTAAATCTTTTTCTTCATTATAATCTAAATAACCATCATAATACGGTTTATCGTCAATATACATCTTTAGCACTCCTTACTTTATTTAAATTATTTATTTCTCTTCTCCTCTAATACATCTTCTTTTTCAGTACTTTCTTTTAGCCATTCATTTATATCATCTAAGATTTGCTTAGTATAATTAGTAGCTTCATCTTCCCATATTCTATATACGTCCATTTTCTTTATTAATTCTTCCCATGTTTTCATTTTAATCTCTCCTTATATTTTTTTATTTATAGGAGGATTTTGTTTCCTCCTATATTACATTATACTATTTTAATCATTCAATTGTTCTTATTTTATAAAATTTAATTATCACTCCTTCAAACATAGTATTCCCAACGTCTTGCACGATTTGAGTGGGGGTATTGCATGATTTGAGTGGGGGTCTGTACGATTTGAGTGGTTTATATTATAGATAACATTCTTATAGAATAATATTATAGAATAACATTTTATCGTTTAAGAAAATCTTAAACGAGAAACAGTCGTTGCTAACGCAACTCTTAAAACCTAAAATCTTAAAACCTTTTTCTTTCGTAGGGCACATCCCTACAACCCTCTTTATCTCTTATTTGGGTTTTCTTCACTTTCCCAATATCTTTCCCATCTTTCAAATGAAACTAGCTCATAATAAGTACTTCTGTTATAATCTTTTCCATCTATACTTATATCTGTTGTAGTTTTTCTATTTATTAATCCTAGCTTTTGAAGTCCTTTTGTAATATCTGTTATTTCTTGAAGTTGTCTTTCACCTGTTGAACTCAAACCTATGTTTTCACATATTTCTTTTCTACTAATAATGCATCCGTTTTCTCTGCATTTCCATTTGAGAAATACATAAGTTTTTATTGCATTTGTACTACAAAAACTTATTAACACTCTTAATATTTTTTCTTCTATTAATATATATTTATTTGGTTTCTCAATTTGATAAACTATTTTTCCTTCATTAGTTTTTCTAACACTTACTACTTCACCATTTGAAAGGGTAGCTAATTTTTTAGCATTTCTTATAAAAGTTTGTATTTTAGTTTTGCTATAATGTTCTATTTCTTCTTTATTTTTAAGTATTTTGTTTTCATAGATATATCTGTGGGTATCAAATGTTCCTTCAAAATTTTTCATTTCACAATCCTTTTGATAATTAGAAAAATAGACTAATATGCAATAATTCAGAAAATTCACCTTCTTATCTTTCATATATTTTTGTTCGGATGATATAGGAAATTTATTTATTTTATCTTGATTGTTCATTAGACTTTCTCCTTTCTGTAGGATATTATTTCCTACACTACATTATACTATTTTAATCATTCATTAATTCTTATTATTTAAATTATTTATTAGATATATGGCTTCAACAGAATATCTCTAAAAACGATTATACGCCATTCTAAGACGTTTTATTAATCTTTTGGAATAGTTATTCATTGAAATATTTTAACTCCTTAAAATCGATTTAAATAGGTGTAACCAATTGCAATAGATTTACATATAAATAGAAGTGAGGTGATTAATATGGAAGAAAATAATGCTTATGCAATTGTAGGTGGAATGGGTTTATTGGCATTAAGTGGATTAAGCGTACCAACTATTCCTCTATTACCAATTGGTATAGGAGTAGTAGGATTAGGAAGTTTATATGGATGTTATATGATAGCTACTAAAGAAGAAAGAGAAAAGAAAAGAATATTAGAAGAAAAGAAGGATGAATTAGAAAGATTTTTTATAGGTGCAGGAATTAAAAATAAAGAAGGAGAAACACCTATATTAGCTAATATATGGGAAAATGAATATGAAACTATATATTCATTCATTAGACCAATTGGATTTAGCACACATATATTAGAAAATAATGATATAGCTATTAAAGAACATTTTAATACTAATAATGTTAAATTTGAAAGCAATGGTGATTTTATTAATATTATAGTTAGTACAACTGAACTAGCAAGATTTATACCATTTAATATTCCTAAGGTAAAGAATAAAGATGAAGTAATTGTATCATTAGGAAGAGATATAAGAGGTAAGGATGTAGTGCTAAACTTGAGCAAATGTCCTAATGTAATGATTAGCGGTTGTACAGGTAGCGGAAAATCTGTGAATACCAATGTTATAGCAACACAATTGTACTGTAATTATCCTAATGTAGAAATATATTTAGTAGATATGAAATGCGTTGAACTAGGTGTATATGCAGATTTACCACAAACTAAGAAGTATACAAATAAATTAGAAGGTGCAAAAGAGATAATAAAAGAATTATTAGACGAATGTGATAGACGTAATAAACTATTGAATAAGATGAAGGTTAAAAAACTATCTGATTACAATAAGAAGGTGAGTCCTAATGAAAGATTAAACCCTATCATACTGATAATAGATGAGGCAGTAAGACTAATGGGAGATAAAGATTTAAATAAAGATATAGCTGAGTTAGGTTTCATTTGTCGTAGTGTAGAAATATCTATACTATTAAATATACAACGTCCAACATCTAAGCTATTGAATCCTGATATCAAGGCATCATTAACTAACATAATAGGATTTAGAACTATCAATAGGAAGAATAGTGAAATAATATGTGATTCAACCGTATTAGCAAGTTTAAGAGGTAAAGGACATGGTGTATTATTCAATGAAGATAATGATGGTGTTGAGTTTCAAGGATATTATTTAGATGAAAATGATATTGAAAAATATTTAAATAAGTATTGCAAATAGGAGAAAAATTTTCTCCTAAAATTTTTAAATAAATAATTAAAATAATGGAAACATTTTTATACTATTACATATATTATACTATAAAACAAATTAAAGAAAGGATTGAGATGTATGTTAGATAGAAGTAAATATTATCCTAAAAATGCAACACCAGTTGAAAAAATGATTTACGATTATAAACACGAAATAAGTATGGTGGAATGGTGTAAGGAACAAGTAGAACATTATAAATGGGCAGAAGGATTTGAAACAGGAGTATTAGAAATGTATGTAGGTATGCTAAAAAATACTAAATGGAGTGAAAAAGAAACTGTAAAAATAGAAAGAAAAAGAGCTGTGGATAGACAAAATGCAAAAGTAAATCTTATGAAAAAGAAAGTTTTGGATTGGGAAAAACAAGTTGAAGAACATTTAAAAAATATGAATGATTTAAGCCAATTGATGATAGAATATGATGGATATGAAAAAGATGAATTATTAAAAGAATTAAAAGAAATAAGATGGAACAATTCAAAAGTAGATAGTGGACATTTTACAACTAAACCTAATAAATTTTATAAATATTGTAAATAAAGAAAGGATTGATATATATGTTAAATGGATTAATAAAAAATATAATGGTAAAAAGTATAGTAACAATTTTATTATCAACTAATGTTATTGGCAATACTACAACAGAAACTAAAATAGTTGAAGATATTGATAATAATACTACTAAAATAGAAGAAAAAGTAACTGAAGAAGAAGTAATTGAGGAAGAAGTAGTTGAAGAAGAAAAAGTTGAAAAAGAAGAAGAAACTAAAACAACAACTGAAGAAGTAATTGAGAAAGAAGAAGATGTATATGAATGGAAAAATGAAATTATTGCAGAAGAAATAGCTAACAATCCTAATTTTGAAGAACAATATAATGAATTATTAAATATATATAATGATTATAACGAACTGATGAATTATAGAAATCCTAGATATAACCAAGAAAAACAAAGAGAGCTCGAAGATTTATGGGGAAAAGAATGGACAAATCAATTATATGCAATGGAATTAGATGAAAATTCTATATTAAATGAATTAAGAACATCATTGATATCACTAGTAAAATTAGATTATGGATATGAAAACTGTTCTGATATAATATCTAGAATCAATAATAATTTATAAAATAAGATGTAGTATATATGGTAGATAGGAACAAATTAACAATTAAAATAGTATAATATACTATACAAATGATAAATTTATTAAAAAAAACTAAAGAAAATCATTAAAAAATAGTGTAAAAACTTTAAAAATGGAATAAAAAATATCGTTTTTTAGTAAAAAATAACAAAAATGAGGTGATTTTTATGGATAGAAAGGTAAAAAGAGGCCAAATATATATGGCGAACCTAGGAAATGACTATAAAATTGGTGTTCAATCTGGTACTAAACCAGTAGTTATCTTATCAAATGACGTAGGCAATACATACTCGCCATCTGTCATAGTTGCAGTTATTACATCTAGAAACAAGACTAATATTCCTACTCATTTTGAAATAGACTTAAAATATCCTTCAACAGTTATGTTAGAACAGATATTTACAGTCAATAAGAATGATTTAGAATCATTTATAAGAGATTTAACAGATGAAGA
>JBGVLG010000037.1:0-1723 GCA_045124155.1 Anaeroplasma sp. | reverse complement strand
AACTCACCTACAAATTCTAATTTAGTGAATACTTCATCTTTATTATAAATATATTATTCACCCAAAATTTTTTATCTAATCTTCTATTTTTTCAATCTTAAAAACATTGATTGTATCAACGTCTGGACAACAGAAAATATCACTTTTTAATTTTCCATCATATCTTAATATATCTATCATAGGAAATAAAACATGCATTGCCATTGGACATAATTTTCCTCTTTCCGTATCAAAGTCAAATGTATCTCCTACTTTATGGCCTCTATGGCACGGACAACTTCCTTTTTGATCAACAATAGTTATTTTTACTTTCATAATTTCCTCTCACTAATATAACGTTCAATATCTACACCATAAAATTTTTCTTTTTTATCAATGTTATTTAGAATTATTTCTTTCACTATTTCCATAGCATGTTTGGTGGAATCAAATAAATCTTTCCCATTCAGCACATTACTAATTAGGACTGCTGAAAATATATCGCCCGTTCCTGGAAATCTTACATCTATATAGTCATATTCAATATTGAAATATTTATTTAATTTATTATCATAACCTATAACAAAATGTTTATTATCAACAACCACACTTGTAATAACTACAGATTTACAACCTAGCGTTTTTGTTTTATCTATTAAATATTTAGCTTCTTCTTTTGTTATAGAATTTTTACATTTATACAAATCAGTTAAAAAACATGCCTCAGTGTAATTAGGAATTAATATATCAGCATAAGAACTTAATTTTCTCATTATTGACACATTGGATTCATCTATACCATTATAAAGATTACCATCATCGCCCATAATAGGGTCAACAACTACTAACAAATCTTTTTTATCTTGATGATTGTTAATTAGTTTTTCTACTATTTCAATTTGTTTTGGATTTATCATAAAGCCTGTAGAAATACAATCAAATTTAAATCCTAATTCATTCCAAATATCTACTGTTTTATCCATATAATCTGAAGTATCTAAAATATCAAATTTTCCAAAATCGAGTGTATTTGATACTAATGCTGTTGGTAAATATGAAACATCTATTCCATTTATAGATAAAATAGGTGACATTGCCGATAAGGCTATTTTACCAACTCCGGGCATGTCATTCACACAACATATTTTTTTCATTTTAATCACCTTCATCTAAGTAATATATTCTAATTTATCTACTTGCCTATATTATATCATAAATTGTTATTTTTTACTATTTTCATACAACAAAGATAATTTTTCTATAGTAACCCCATAAATCTGAAACATAAGAAATAAGACATCTAATGGTACTAATATTTTTCCTTCTTCATAATGCCTTAAAGAAGCTGGTGATATTCCTATTAATCCAGATACTTCTTCTTTGTTATACCCTGATTGAATTCTTAGTTGTTTTAATATATTTGCTGTTTTAACTTTATCTAATCTTTTTAAAAGATCATCACCATTTGGAAAAACTATTTCTAACCAATTACTATAAATTTCTTTAAATAAGCAATGTTTGTCCCAAGGTGCAATCTTGTGTGGTATATAATAATCCTTTAATAATTCTCTTTGTTCATCATTTAAAGTAGCGACTAAGACTTTATATTGATACACAATTCTTCTAGCTTCTTCATATTCATTAATTCTACTTCTTGCCATTTCAGGTGAATAATAGCTAAAAGATTTAACAATATATTTACACCTATGAATTATCCTGCACCACTTATAAAAATCAATCTCAT
>JBGVLG010000036.1:0-3966 GCA_045124155.1 Anaeroplasma sp. | reverse complement strand
TTGCCATATAAAAAACTTGAATTATACCATTCCTTAAATCTATTGTCTATATCTATTTTTTCTCTTTCCAATACACTTAAATTTTGTAATATGTTAGCTTTTTCTTGTTTGTCTACATATGAACCTAATATGGCATCTCCTGCTTCAAGTTGAAGGTTGTTTACTCTCTCTGATAAATCATTTACTTCTTTTTGAATATCCGATTTTGCATCCGCTATTGCCTTGTTGGTAGTATTTGCATCTATATTATCTACTGCGTCACACATTTTAGAATGTATATTATTTAATAGTTTATAATATTCATCTATTTTTTCATTAATATTTATTAATTCTACATCATTAACTGCTCCATTAGATATAGCACTATTGACTGTATCTTTCATAGTTTGATATTTATTAATAAAGTCACTATACATATTTTCTAATTCATTCTTCATAGTACTATCTAAAAGAGAATTGGAAGCAAGTTCATTTTTTTTAGTAAGAATATTATTAACTGTTTCATCCATTGCATTAACTCTTAATTGTAATGAATCTATTTCTTCTTGTGTTACAGTTCTATCTTCGATTATAACATTTAAACAATTTTTATAATTTAATAAAGTAGTATTATTAGAATCTATTATATCTTGAATTAACGATTTTGCTAAATTTAAACTATTTTTCAATGAAGATTCTGTTTTAGATACACTTAATGATATTTGATTTTGTTGTACAGCTATCTTACCTATTTCTTCAATTAAATCTCCACCTACTCCTAAGAATATATAATCATCAACTAAATTTTTAGTTTCGGTAAGTTTACTGTTGACATTTGCAAAATAAGAAATAACAGTTGATATCTCAGTATTTGTGAATACATTATCTGTACAAGATGTATCTATATTGGTAATCAAATTATTTATTGATGTATTTAATAAATCTTTTTGAGTAGTTAAAGTAGTTACTTTATCTGTTTGCCCATTAGCTGTTAATGAAGAAATAATAGTATCTAAATAAGTATTTAATTTTAATCTATCAGTTTCGAGTTCGTTTTTATAATTGGTAATTTCTTCTTTTTCCACATCTGATAATCTATTATCTTCCATATATTTATTCATATCAGATGAAAATAATCCTAATGTAGATTGTAATGCTAATATAGCACTACTTATATCATCTCTTAATTTTTTAGCCTCTAAATCTTCATTGAATTTTCTATCTAATGATGACACTTCAGCTGATATACTATCAGATGTTTGTTTTAAAGTAGATATTTGTTCATTACATCCTTCTATATCTTCTTGAACTTTTCCTACTGTTTGTTTTATTTCATTTACTGTTTGTTCAATTGTAGCAAAATTTCCTCCAGTAATTCCATTAATTTCCTCTTTAATTCCTAATATTTTTTCATTGATTAAATCTTTACTAACATTTTCACTAAAAGTTATTTCTAATTCTGTTTGCGGAACAGATATTGGATTACCTTTATCATTAAAACAAATATAAAATCTTCCTGCTAACTCTTTAAGAATAGTATTAGAAAATGTTAAACTATATGGGTTATTATAATCCCAATATATATAAGGTTTATTAGTATAAGTATTTTGAATAATATATGATTGTCCCTTATAAGTTATAATCATATCTTTTATATAAATATAGCTAAGAGTTGGAGTATTAGATAATACTGACATTATACACCTCCTTACTGAACATCATCTTTATTTATATTTAATCTATTTTGTTTTGTTTTATTAAATAAATATCTATTATTCATCAATAACTCTCTAGTCTTTTTCATTTCTTTTAAGTATTGATTTATTGTTTTAGTATTTTCTCTACTAGATTTTTTATTAGATATTTCAAGATTTAAGGTATTATTAGAATAATCAATACTAAATCCTAAGAAATAAAAATATTCTTCCTCATTAGTATCCTCATCTATTAATACTACTATATCTCCAAATTGTAGTACACCGTTCCATTTTAAATGGTATCCATTATCTACTAATCTATTAAGAAAATTAACTGAATCTATGTCTACTTTAATAGTAGGTTTACTTTTTTCCTCTAATATACTTTTACCTTTTTCTATTAAATCATCTGCATTTACAAAGGAATCATTACTATACACATCTATGAATATAAACTCTTGTAATTCCATCAGTAACTCTTCATTAAATACTAGATTACCATTTTCATCTGTACAAGTTTCAAATTTACAAAGTAGATTAATATTATCTATACTTTCATCTAACAATTGTATCTCATTAAGCAAATCTTCTATCTTTAATCTTAATATTAATTCATTATCCATCTCTTGACTTAATTTAATTCTGGTTTCATTTTCTTCAACAACAAATTCTTTTAAAGCATATTGTTCAATTAATCTTTTATAACATTCAATTTGGGATATTGACATTTGCCATCTAGTTCTATTTAATGCTAATTCAGTCTCCTTAGATACTTTTTCTTCTGTTAATTGTTGCCATGTAGACATTCTAATTTCTACCATTTCATCATATTTATTCAATGCATTTATTAATTCATCTGACATTTCTTTTGTTTCTTTGAAATATGAGAAATCCATTAAAAAGTCATATCCACCTATTATATATCTACCTATATCCAATTCCTCATTACCTTTTAATCTTAGTAAAGTAATAAGTTCCTCTGAATTGTTAGTTTTGGTTTTAGATTTAATATAATTATCTTTTGATAAGCATATCTTAATTTCTTCACCTATTGTATCAAGATTTAATAAATCTATTTTTCTATTAACTGAATCAAATATGGGAAGAAAATTAAATTGCTCTGCTAAATCATTCTTAATGAATTCCATATAATTTGTATTTACTGACTCTTGCCATCTCATACATGGACTTTTATCTTCGTTATATACAATTAAAGGGTCTACATAATTTAAACTCCAACCTACTTCTTTAAGTAAAGAATTTAAACTATATATATCTTGTTCTATATCATCATCTAGAATTTGTACACCAAAATCTTCCATATCAATAGGTCTTCTAATTAATATTTGTTCTCCACTCATAGCTATTACTTCTAAACTACCACTTATTTTATTTACTTTTATCTCTTCTATGATAAAATATTCATTATCATTTAAAAGTAAATATCTTTTAGGTTTTATTTCGTCATAAGCAAGATTATTTATTTTTTTTCTTCCGTCTTGACTTATAATATATTTATTTATCTTTAAAGTTAATTTATCAACTTCATCTATTGTTCTTTCAATTGATACAATAGTAGAAGTAGGTAGCTCCATAATTGGTTGTCTTGAAACTTTACAAAGGACAAGAGATTCAATTTGACCTATGCTCTTTATATTGATTTTCATTGATTCACCTCCTTATCCTATTTTATAAGTGGAAATTCACATATTATTTTAACCTTACAATTGCCACCTAATGTTATAGTATTATTAACTCTAGGTTTAAAGTTAATCCATTTTCTATTACAACAGTTAAATTTATTAATTCCACTATCGGTTTGAACTATTTTAGTAAGATTATCTATAATTACTTTTTCATTAGTATTTAATCCCAATATTGTCATATTATTTATTTTATTTATAGTTGACGTATCCCCTAAATTAGTAACTTCTATTATAGGATAATAAATCATTCTACTATGATTAAATATTTCTATTGATATATTTTCGTTTACTGTTATTTCAGATTCTATTCTTCTATACGCATATTTGCTATAAGGTTTAAATGTAACTTTTAAATATCCTTTATTATTAAATGTCAATACTTTCTGTATACCAATAACCTTAAAATAATATATTAAATCCCTATCGTCATCCGATATAAATGGTGCAAAATTTTCCGTACATAACCAATCCATAATTTGTTCCATGTCTACTAAATCAATATCGATAGCTTCCATTGTGGTAGAGTCATATATTACTAAATTTAATTCTATATCACTAGATTCTGAAAATGATTCAGTATAATA
>JBGVLG010000035.1:0-3570 GCA_045124155.1 Anaeroplasma sp. | reverse complement strand
AATCTTATAAATGCATTATAAGTATCCTTTATTTCTTGTTTTAACGCATCATTAGATACATCATAAAATAATGTATCTAAATGGTTTTCTATCATTTCTTTTTTAGTCATACCTTCTCTTTTAGATATAACTTCATTATCTAATAATGTTTTTTGTGATGTAAACCATTTTCTTACATCACTACATTTTGGAAAAGTATCTTTGTTGTTCACAAATGAATTTAAGTAATCATAAATTATATTATTACATTCAATACATTTGTTTAATGTACGACGTATTTTGGTTTCTTGTTTGTTATTAGGATGTATCATAACCTTATATGTGTACATAATCATCTCACCTTTCCTACTACTATTATATCATATATCATAAGAAAAGTCTACTTATTTATGGAGTTTTATAGTTTGAGAAAAAGAATTGATTTTTTCTATTTAATCGTCTAATTCAGTAATTTTTTTAGAAAAATCATCTATTAACTGCTTTGTCTTAGTTTTTCTTTTACCTTGTATCTTACGTGAAAATACAGTTATTATTTGTACTAAGTCCTCAACTAGCTCTTCATCTTGATTTTTATCTATTTTGTCTAATATTTGAATTTTAACATTATTAAGCTCTGCAAAATATTCAACAAGTTCAAAGCCAAATCTTAATAATCTATCCTTATATAGGACAATTATTAAGTCAACTTCTTTTTTATTGATTTTCTCAATTAGTTTTTTTAATCCAGGCTTATTATAATTAATTCCTGATCCTATATCAGTTATAATATCAAATGAATCATATTTAGAAGAAATATAAGTATTTAAATTATTTATTTGTCTTTCTAAATCATCTGATTGATTTTTACTAGATACCCTAGCATAACCTACCACATTTAAATTCTTTTTTGTTTTTCTTTCTTGAGTGTATGATAATATTGATTCTTCTGAATAATACCTATAACCATTACTTTTAACATATGAAGGCTTTAATTTTCCTTCTTTATTGAATATTACGAAGTTTAAGAGCCACCAATATTCTCTTTTTGAGCCACCTGTATTTATGAACTGAGCCAGACATTATATACTCGAATATTTTTAAAGTGAGCCATCAATATTTGGTAATTGAGCCACCTTATTATAAAATTTATTTGAGACATTAACACAGTCTCAAAATTTTATAGAAGGAGGCTTTTTTTATGCCAAAAAAATTAAGTGTTAAAAGAATTTTGGAATTAGATAGCGTAGGCATGTCCGGTAGAGATATTGCCATTACGCTATCAATCTCAAGGAATTCCGTAGCTGAAGTTTTAAACACAGCTAAAGTAATGGATTATACTTGGGAAAAAATTAAGAACAGAGAGGAGGGTGAAATATATAAAGATTTATTTCCAAATAAATTTAATCTTAAAATGGAATATGCTCCTGTAGATTATGAAGTAGTCCATAAAGAATTAAAAAGTGTTGGAGTTACATTAAAGATGCTATGGAATGATTATGTTATTGTATGCCAAAAGGATGGATCCTTACCTTGTGGTTATACAAAGTATTGCGAAGGATATAGAGATTTTTGCCAAAAAAGTAAATTTACTTCTCATATCGAACACAAACCTGGAATTATTACTGAGGTAGATTGGTCTGGTCCAACAATGAAAATCATTAATGATGAAACTGCTGAAGTATATACTGCTTACTTATTTGTTGGAACATTACCATATAGTCAATATTCTTACGCTGAGGCTACCTTGTCTATGGATCAGGATGATTGGCTATTATGCCATGTAAATATGTTTAATTACTTTGGAGCCACAACAGTAAGGCTCGTCTCGGATAATTTAAAAACAGGAGTTATAAAACATCCTAAAATGGGAGAAATAGTCTTAAATGAAGCTTATGAATCACTGGGTGAGCACTATGGAATGACAATTATGCCAACAGGTGTCAAAAAACCCAAACATAAGGCGTCAGTGGAGGGTACAGTTGGCAAATTTGCTACAGCTATTATAGCTAAACTTAGGCACCAAGAATTTCATTCACTTTATGAGTTAAATAAAGCCATATTAAAAGCTGTAGATGCTTTTAACGCTGAACCATTTCAAAAGCGTGATGGTAGTAGAAAAGAGATATTTGAATCGATGGAAAAACCTTCGATGAAACCATTACCTGCAAAACCATTCGAATTATCTAGCTGGAGCTATAGTCATAAAGTTGGTTATAATTCTCATATTGTCTTTCAAAAGAATTTTTATTCAGCTCCATTTCAATATATCTCTAAGATGGTAGATATTAAATATACAAAATCATGTATAGAAATATACTATGATAATGAAAGAATTGCTACTCATCCTAGATTCGCTGAATATATTAAAAATAAATATTCAACAATCGAATCTCATATGCCAGAAAAAGCTTCTAATCCTAATTGGGATGTTGAAAGAATTCAAAATTGTGCAGCTAAAATTGGTGCTAATACTCTTGAAGTAATAAATAGGATTATAAACAGTGTAAAAATAAAAGAACAGAGCTTTAACTCTGCTCTAGCTGTCCTTAAATTAAGCAAAGTATATTCAAATAGCCAACTGGAAAATGCTTGCGAATATGCTTTGACACAATTTAATGTTCCTCGCTATTCACATATTAATGCTATTTTAAAATTAAAACAAGAGAAAATTGAAAATAAAACACAAGTATCAACTGCTACAGGTTATGTTCGTGGAGCTGACTACTATGGAGGAAAAAAATAATGAATATTGAAACTAAAAGAAAATTAAATGCGATGAATATGCAAGATATAGCTGAATCTATTGAAGCTCAGGAAGTTAATCCTGCCTTCTATGCTCAGCTTTCATTTGAAGAAAGACTCAGTTCTTTAATCGATGATATATATCAAAAAAGACATAACGAGAAAATACAAAGACGTATTAAACAAGCTAAGCTTAGATATCCATCAGCTTCACTAGCTGATGTTGATTACGTTTCCCGTAAGCTAGATAAAGGGCTATTAAATGAATTAGGTACAATGAACTTTTTATCTTCTTCTACAAATATTGTCATTCAAGGTTTTACTGGAAGTGGTAAGACATATCTTTCATGTGCAATTGCCAAAGAAGCTTGCAAAAAAGATATTAAAACATTCACAATTAGATTACCTGAAATGTTACAAAAAAGAGCTGAAGAAAAAATACTACATAGAGAAAATAAATATCTTCATAAATTAGCTTCTTATGATTTACTTGTTATTGATGAATGGCTTATATTTTCATTATCTGAAGATGATATACGATTTCTTTATGAATTATTTGAGCTTCGCTATGGAAAATCTTCAACTATATTTGTGGGGCAATACCCTACTACAGAATGGCACACAAGACTAGGTGGTGGTGCTCACGCAGATTCGATTTTAGATCGTATCGTTCATAATATAATTATTATTGAATCTGGCAGTATAAATATGAGAGAATTATTAGATTCAAAGAAGTATAAACATCAAATTTAAGGATGCTTTCTCATAAATAGAGCCAGTGAAAAAATCACTGGCTCAGTTCATAAATACTGGTGGCTCAAAAAGCCAATATTAGTTGCTCACATAAAT
>JBGVLG010000034.1:0-27534 GCA_045124155.1 Anaeroplasma sp. | reverse complement strand
AGAGTATAAAAAATCTTCATATCAAATTATAAAGGAGGCTGCATTAAGTATGGGTGATTATCTAGATAGAAATAACACATTATCAATGGCACTAAGAGAATTACTTAGTGAGCTAGATTATAACACTGATATGCATGAAGCAGAAGCTAGAGGTAAAGCTGAAGGTAAAGCTGAAGGTAAAACTGAAAAAACTCGTGAATTAGTACTATTAAATTATAAGAAAGGCAAATCTATAGAAGAAATCGCTGAATTCTTAAATATTGATGTTGAATCAGTTAATGGAATATTAGCAGCTAATAATTAATAATAAAGAGGTATAAGCTATAATATAATAATATGCTTATACCTTTTTTTATTAAAAAAAAACTTAGCAATATTATTATGCTAAGTATATCTAAAATCTAATTAATATTTAAATAATCTATTAATATTTTTTTAACTTCATCAAAAGATGTTTGCCTATTGCATAAATCCTTTATTTTAGCACTACCAGGTTTACCCTTTAAATACCATGCAACATGACTTCTCATTTCAAGCATTGCTAAATGTTCGCCCTTTAAATCTAGTAACAAATCATATTGTTCTAAAATAGTATTATATATTTCTAAATTACTAGGCTTTTCAATAATCTTATTATTATTAAAATATTCATTTAGTTCTCTAAAAATAAAGGGATTTCCTAAGGCTCCTCTTGCGATAGCTACTGCATCACATCCAGTAAATTCAAGCATTTCTTTAGCTGTTTTTATATCTATTACATCTCCATTACCAATAATAGGAATGCTAACAGCTTCTTTAACAGCTTTTATATAGCTCCAATTAGCTTTTCCAGTATACATTTGACTACGAGTTCTACCATGAACTGTAATCGCACTAGCTCCAGCCTTTTCAATCAATTTTGCATTTTCTACACAGTTAATATTATCAAAATCCCAACCAATTCTAATTTTTACTGTTACAGGCTTACTTACTGCCTTTACAACACTAGATACAATATCATAAACCTTATTAGGATCTAATAATAAAGAAGCTCCTGCCCCTGATTTTTTAGCAACCTTATTTACAGGACATCCCATATTAATATCAATAATATCAGCATCACTATATTTATCAATATAAATTGCCGCATTAACTAATGACTCAATATCAGAACCAAATATTTGCATACTAATAGGATGTTCAAAAGAATTTACCTTAGTCATACTAATAGTTTTAGTATTTTTAAATCCTAAAGCTTTATCACTAACCATTTCTGCCATAACAAGTCCTGCATTCATTTTTTTACAAATTATTCTAAATGCTTCATTTGTAACTCCTGCCATAGGAGCTAAAACAAATTGGTTAGGAATAACAATATCTCTAATTTTCCATTTCATAGATTTCCTCTAATATATTCTTTAATTTTTCAGTAGGCAGCCCAATAATATTATTCAAAGAACCTTCAATATGATCAATTAATGTCCCACCAATACCTTGAATAGCATAGCTCCCAGCTTTTCCAAAGCATTCACCAGTAGAAATATATCCATTAATTTCATTATCAGATAGATTCTTAAAGTACACATCAGATACTTCTACAAAATTATAATGATGTTCTTTATAAATAACTCCAACACCACTCATTACCTGATGTTTTTTCCCATTTAATGCTTTTAACATTTTATATGCATCATCTTTATTTTTTGGTTTACCAAATATTTCTTCATCTAAAACTACAATAGTGTCACATCCAATTAAGATACTACCATAATCATCCATTTCATTTACACTAGCCTTCAATAGTCCTAATCTTTTTACATTTTCAAATGGAGATAGATTAATATCAATTTTTTCATCAATATTCATAGCTTTAATTTCAAAGCTATATCCCATTTTACTTAATAATTCTTTTCTTCTTGGACTTTCACTTTTAAGGATAATATTCATAAGTAATCACCAAAGCGTATTATAACAAAACAATAATTAAATTTCTACAATTTTTATATCAAAATAAATATTCTTGTTAATTTATAATATGACAAGATATTATTTTTAATTATTTTAAAATAATATTGGTGGTAAAATGAAAAAAATAATAATTGAAATATTAAGACTTTCTTTTTATATATCCTCATTAGTTTTTTTTGACAATAATATTATTTTAATATCTGTAGCATTATTACTAGTATTATATTCCTATGATTTAAAAAGAATGCTTATTCCATTTATAATACTAATATTATTTGTAAATCCTATTTCTAAAATAATAATATTATCTTTATTTTCTTTATATATATCATTGAATAAAATAATAAAAAGAAGAAGATATTATTCATTAATACTATTCTTATCAAGTCTTTTATTAATAGGAATAGTATCTTCAGTATTAAATGAATTTATTATAGCTTATTTATATCAATATCTAATAGTATTAATATTTTATTTAGTAGCTAATTTTAATATTAAATATTATAAAAATACAGCTTTAATTATTAATCCAATTATATTTCATTTAATAATATCATTATATTATTTAACTATTATTACAATATATAATCCTGATCCTTTTTTATATTCGTATTTTATTTTATCTGAATTTTTATTATTTAATAATACATATATTTTATTATTATTTTTCTATACATTTATTTTATATTTAATTATCTATCAAGTAATAAATTTAGATTTAATTAATAATCAAATTTATTCAATATTTCCAATACTCTATTATTTTAACATTGATTATAATCATATTAGTTTTATCTATTTTATTATATTAATTCCATTATTATATATTCCTAAGCTATTAAATAAAAATAACAATTATGAATATCATTCCATTGACTCAGTATTATTTGTACTAGATGATTATTCTAAGCTTTTAAATGAAGAGTTTTTAAATATAGAAACCTTAAATAAACTAAAAAAGGAAAGACTTTATGAAATATCTAATACTATTTGTAATAAATGTAATAGAAATGTTCCTTGTAAATTTAATGAAAATAAAAGAATCGCTTTTTTATCGAATGCGATAACTAATAATGATAATAACATTTATTTATGTTCCGAATATGAATCTTTTTATTTGCCCGAATCAAAAATAAAATCAAATAACTATACAAAAAACTTTATTTCTAAATTAAAGGAAGAATTAGAAGGAAAATATCATCAAGAAGTATTTAAAACAAAAGAATATAATAGAATAATAAAAATTCTATCATTCTATGCTATTAATATTATATCAATTAAAAGTCTAAGTATTACTTCATTATATTTAGAAATAGAAATGGAAAATAATAAATTATCAAAGGATTATTTATTATTAATAATACAACCAATATTTAAAGAACCCATATCCATAGCATTAAAGAATAATACTTTGTTTATTTACAAACAACCTAAATGTAAAATAGAATTTTCTCATAAAATATTATCAAAAAATGGTAATTATTTATCAGGAGATAATTATTATATTAAAAGATTTCCAAATGAAGAAATGTTATTTGCATTAAGTGATGGTATGGGCAGTGGACATAAGGCCTATCAAGAATCTACTCATACTCTTAATTTATTAAAAAGAATTATTGAATACAATCTTTCAATTGAAACAACCTTAGATTTACTCAATAATATTTCAGAAATTAGATGTGATTATGATTCTTATGCTACATTAGATGTATTGAAACTAAATTTAGCTACTATGCAGTTATATTTATATAAAATAGGATCAACCACTACATATTTAATTAGAGGAAATGATATTTATTCTTATGAAAATCATACTCTTCCTTTAAATCTAGATATTTCATCGTCGAGCTATAATATTGAATTTTTTCATAATGATATTATATTATTAATGTCTGATGGTATTGCTGATTTTATTACTAAAGAAAAACTATTTAATATATCATATAATAATACTCCAGATATTATTATAGATAATATTATTAAATATATAGAAAAAAAAGAAGGCAATATCCTTAAGGATGATGCCTCAATTATTGTGATAAAAGTAATTTAATTATTTATATTTTCTAATAATAAATTATACCAATCAATATTTTCTCTTTTTATTGAAATAACATTATTATTTTTTAACAAACAATGCTTAGAATGGCCACTGAAGCATTCCTCACCTAATTCATTTTTAATAATGTAATTGAATTCAAATTTTACAGAAGTTAAATTACTCATAGTAATAATAACCTCAATATTTTCATCAAAATGAATTGCTTTTTTATATTTGCATTCTATTTCTAATACTGGAGATACAATACCTATATCCTCAAGCATTTTATAGGATAAACCTATATTATTTAAATAAAATATTCTTGCTTCTTCTAAATATTTTAAATAATTAGCATGATGAATTACTTTCATTTGATCAGTTTCATGGTAATATGTTTTTCTTTTATAAATCATTTTTTTCTCCTATTATAAAATAAATATCTTTACATATAATTAAATGGTGATTATATGGAAAATGAATTAATAATTTTATATGAAAATAAATTAATTATTAATAATGTAACCAAGCTAATAGAATATAATTCTAAAATTATTAAATTAGAAATTAATAAAATTAATTATATAATTCTTGGTAATAATATTTTATTAGAAAATGTTTATAATAACAATACTAAATTAGAAATAAGTGGTGAAATCTATTCTATATCAAGAAGTCATAAAATAAATAATAAATCTTTTATTAAAAGAGTTTTTAGTTAATGAAATCCATATTAGAACTATTAAACTTACTCTTATTTTTATATTTAGGATCAGTTACTTATATTTTATTTTCATTAATATTTTATCATCAAAAGAGATTCATTATATTTAAAAATATAATATTTTTTATTCTAATAGGAATATTATGTGTTTATGTATCAAATAAATATTTTATAAGTTATAATTATTTCTATTTTCTTTCTTTTATTATTGGAATAATATTATCAAAATATTTTTTTGAAGAATCATTAATAAAATTTAATAAAATAATTAGTTATTTTTTAGTTGAATTTAACTATATTATTAAATTATTAATTATACCTCCAATAATATATAAAATTAAATGTCATAGATATAATAAATTAATATTAAAAAAATACCCTTATCTTAAAAAAAGAAATAAAGACCTATTTTAATATTATTATAGCAGCTTATAAAATCTTGATTTTGATATAGTTAATATGCTATAATTATCAAGAATATTAGGAGGTTCTTATGAGTAATTTAACAGAACAAGAAATAGTAAGAAGAAATAAATTAGATAAATATAAGGAATTAAACATTGACCCTTTTGGTCAAGCATATGACGTTAAAAATAAAAGTACAGAAATAAAGGAAAAATATAAAGGCTTAACAGAAGAAGAATTACAGCAAAAGAATGTTACTGTATCTGTTGCAGGAAGAATTATGTTCATTCGTAAAATGGGTAAGGCTTCATTTTTCTCAATTCAAGATAGAGAAGGAAAAATTCAGATTTATATCCGCAAGGATGTAGTAGGTGATGAGCAATATGACTTATTTAAGCTTGCTGATATTGGTGATATTGTTGGAATTGAGGGTACTGTAATGGTAACTCAAACTGGTGAAGTAACTATCAAATGTGAGAAGTATACTCATTTAGTTAAGGCTTTACGCCCTTTACCAGAAAAGTATCATGGATTACAGGATGTTGAAGAAAGATATCGTAGAAGATATTTAGATTTAATAATGAATGAGGATTCAAAAAGAGTTGCAATATTAAGACCTCGAATTATTAGGGCTATGCAAGAATATTTTGATAATGAAGGTTTTATTGAAGTTGAAACTCCAGTATTACAAAATATTCAAGGAGGAGCTACTGCTCGTCCATTTATAACTCATCATAACGCTCTAGATTCTAATTTCTATTTACGTATCGCAACAGAATTACATTTAAAGAGATTATTAGTTGGTGGTCTTGAAAGAGTATATGAGATTGGACGTATTTTCCGTAATGAAGGTATGGATAAGACTCATAATCCTGAATTTACTACAGTAGAATTATATCAAGCTTATGGTAATTTAAATAGTATGATGGATTTAAATGAAGGGGTAATTCGTTATATAGCTAACAAAGTAATTGGTAAAGAATTATTCAATAATCCTTTTGACCCAGAGGGTGAAAAGATTGATATTTCTAAGCCATTTAGAAGAGTTACAATGTGCGAGCTTATTAAAGAAAAAACAGGTGTAGATTTTAAAAATAATAATTATTCTTTAGAAGAAGCAATTGAATTAGCAAAAAAGCATAATGTGCCAGTTGAGAAGCATTTTACAGTTGGACATGTTATTAATGCCTTTTTTGAAGTATATTGTGAAGAAACTTTAATTCAACCTACATTCTTATGTGGTCATCCAATTGAGATTTCTCCTTTAACAAAAAAAGATCCTAATGATCCTAGATTTGTAGAGCGATTTGAATTATTTATAGCTGGTAAGGAGTTCTCAAATGCCTATACAGAATTAAATGATCCAATTGATCAAAAGGAACGTTTTGAGGAACAATTAAGAGAAAAAGCAGCAGGAAATGATGAAGCAAATGAGATGGATGTTGATTTTGTTGAATCACTAGAATATGGTATGCCTCCTGCAGGCGGAATCGGTATTGGTGTTGACCGTTTAGTTATTTTCTTAACAGAATCAACTACTATTCGTGATGTTATTCTTTTCCCTCAAATGAAGACTAGATAATATGGATATTTTTGAAGATTATTTAAATTGGAAATATGAAAATCATGAATTGATTCATGATCTAGTAAAAACTAAAAGTAATACTATTTCTAGATTTACTCATGTTATTTCTGTTGTTGATTATTTATATGATAAGAAACAAAAGGACATATTATCTGAAGATGAAATATTAATATTTTCTACAGGATTTGATTATATTTTTGATCAATTTGAAATTATTAAATCTATTTTAGATTTGAAATTTAATAAAAATATAAAAGAAATGGAAAAATATTCTAAAACTATTAATTTACTTCTATATATTAATGAATTTCAAGGTGAAATAGCTAATAATAATAAAATTAAAAATCAAATAAATCAATTAAATTCATTAGATGATAGAATAAATCAAAAGCTAGATAATAAAATAAATGCAGATGAAGAGGATTTTATTTTATTGAATGATATTACATATAATATCTTTGAAAAAAATGGAATAGACATTCATACAGTTGATTCAATATTTTATGATATAGCAATAGAATATGGTTTAGTTAATGAAAATGAAGATGATACATATAATGAAATATTAAATAAATTAATTGAAAAAAATAGAAAAAAGTAGTATAAATCCAATTATATTTGAAATATTATAAATATAATGTATCAACCATAGTAAATATAATAAAGACATTTTGTTCTTTTCGTATACTAAAACTAGGAGTATATCTCTTAGTTTTTTTTATTAAAAATGATTTAGTATTATTGTAATGAAATAATGTTTATATTAATCATTACATAAATATTTAAAATCTTTTCAGCTAAAGTAATATAATTGTTTATTCTGTAGTCTTTATTGTTTATTAGAATTAATAAGAATAAGGAAATATAAATAAAAAAAAGACATCATTGCTATTATTTTAGCTTTGATGTTTATTTTATTATTGTAATTGCTTTTTAATATATATAGCCATTAATTCTCTCATTGGATAACCTAAATAATTAAATGAGATAAAACCAGCATTGGAATTGGCTTCGCAGAATAATAACCCCTCTTTTGTAATAAGGAAATCTACACTTATAATTTTTCCATCTAATATTTTAGCTATTTCTAGTACTTTTTTCTTATCAGATTCTGTTAATGTATAATTATAGCTTAATCCTCCTTGGGCTATATTAGACATAAATGAATTATCGTTTTTTCTTAAAATAGATCCAATAACTTCATCACCAATTACATAGGCTCTAACATCTTTTCCATATGATTCTTTAATATACTCTTGAATAATATAATCCTTTGTTTCAATACTATTAATAATATTATCATACTCTTTTTTATTTTTAATTAAGAAAACCTCAGTACCTTGAGATCCATATTTATTTTTAATAATAAATTCTTCATTGAATTTTTTTTGATATTCTTGATATTCTAGTTTTTTTAGTTCCTCAGTATATGGTTGATTAACATTATTATCAACTAATATTTGATAATTTAACCATTTATCCTTACAGTATTTTGTACAGAAGGATGAATTAATAGTTATAACATTATGATTCTCAAAATGAGATAATAGTATTTCATCTCTTCCTCTCATAAATACTAAATAAGGATAATTTGTAATAAGTTTATCTTTATAATATAAATTATTATTGTTAATTTTAAAATAGTCTAAAAATTTTAATTCACAATCAATTTCATTTTTAATCATTTCATCATACATACGAGTTGCTGGATTTGGCTCATTTGTATCATATGATGCTTTATAAATTAACCACATTTTTTTCATAAATATACACCTCTAAAACGTAATTATTTTATCATAATTATTAATTAAATAAAAGATATAATTATCTAAAATTGGTTGACAAGTCAACTAATTGATTTATAATAATTATTGGAGGCAACTTATGGATGAAAGAAATAGATACATTACAAAGATTAGTAGAAATTTAGAATTATATAAAAGAAAAAGAGTAGATATTAAATTGAATTCCTCTATGGAACTAGTTTTACATGTGATTAGACATAATAATGGTATTACTCAAGAGAAAGTAGGAAAAATATTAGGTCTTGATAAGGGATTAATTACAAGAATTATTAAATGCTTAATAGAAGAAGAGTTTATTTATAAAATAAAATCAGATAAAGACAAAAGAGCTTATTTATTATTTCCTTTAGATAAAGCAAGGCTTATTAAGGATGAGGTTGTTAATCTTGAAAGTGAATATTATGATTTGATATTTGAGGTATTAGATAATAATGAAAAAGAAATATTTTTATCATTATTAGAAAAAGTTTATTTACGCTCTAAAGAAATTAGGAAGAAGTGTTAAAATGAATAAATATAATAAAATTAGCTATTATTTTATTACTAATTTACATATAGTAATACCTATGTGTATTACAGCTTTATTATTTGATGGATTAACTTGTTTTGTACCAATATTAGAAGGAAAGGCAATTGATTCATTACTCGAAAATGATTTTAATATAGTATTAAAATATTGTATTATTTTCTTTAGTTTAGTTTTATTTGTACAATTAAATAGATTCTTTAAAAGATATTTAGTTAGAGTATTTGGTAATAAAATGGCATTAAAGATGAGAACTATTTGTTTAGATACACTATTTACAAAGGATTTAAATTATTTTGTTACAAATAATACAGGTGATATACTAAATAGAAATTTATCAGATATATATGATACTACAGAGGGTATTAGAAAAATGACTACAGAGGTATTTGATACCTTTGTATTACTTTTAGGTTATTTTACTATGATGTTTATTAGTGATTGGAGTTTAACATTAATTGGATTGCCATTTTTAGTTATATCTGTAGTTTTTTCTCACTATATGAAGAAGATAGTATATAAAAAGAATAAAGAATATAAAGAATATTTATCTATAAATAAAAATATTACAATTAATAAATTGAATAACGAATTATATTATAGAGGCTTTGGAGTAAGTAAAATATATTATGATGATTATTATAAATCATTAAAAATATTAAAAAGAAAAAGTATTATGGCATTATTATTTCAAGGAAGCTTAGAGCCATTATATTTATGTATATGCTTAATTGGATTAGGATTAATTATGTATTTTGGAGGAATGAAGGTTATTAACAATAATAGTGAGGTATTTACTATAGGTAGCTTATCAGCATTTGTTACTACCTATACCTTTGTTTCTAAAAAGGTTGGAAAGCTTGGAAAATTATTTAATTCATATCAAGCATTTAAAGTATCTTGGGTAAGATGTAAGGATTATTTAAGTATTGATAATAATATTAATAATTGTTTTATACCTTTAGATGATCTATTAGTAGTAGATAATATTTCACATAAATATAATGAAGGCTTCAGTATCTCTAATATATCCTTTAATGCTAAAATTGGAGATATTATTGGAATATGTGGTAAGGTAAGATGTGGTAAAACTACAATACTAAGAATGCTATCAGGATTATATGATTATAGGGGTAGTGCTAAGCTAGGGGGATATGAAATAAAAGAATATAGAAATAATCCCAAAAAGTATATTGCCTATTGTAAAAATGAGGTAAGTATATTTTCTGATAGTGTAGAAAATAATATTACCTTTAATAGAGAAGGAGATTTAGATAATGCTTTAAAAGTATCTAAATTAGATATTGATTTAGATGAAATAGGGGGACTTAATAAGGTATTATCTCACACTAATTCAAATATTAGTGGTGGACAACAAAAGAGACTTCAAATGGCAAGAGAATTATATTTAAATTGTAGGCTTATTTTACTTGATGATCCATTTCAAAGTGTAAATAGAGATTTAGCTATTGAGATGATTAATGAGCTTAAGAATTATAAGAATTCTATTATAGTTTTAGTTTCTAATAATAAAGATATATTAACTAAATGCGATAATATTTTATTTATTGATGAGAATAATTCTCAATGTGATAATTATTATAATTTAATAAATAATAATGCCTTTAAAGAATTAATGGAGGCTTAATATGAGTGTTAAAAGAACTATTATTGATTATTTTAAAAAGCATAAAATTAAATTATTTATTATTATGATGATGCTTATTCTAGTAACCATATTGGCATTAATTCCTGCTCAATTACTAAGAATTATTACTGATGAAGGAATAAATGAAAAGAAGCTACAAATATTATTATTATATTCAATATTTTATTCAATTATTTATTTAGTTATTGGAATTATTACATTTATTAAGGATATAATTATGTTATCAGCTAGTCAGGATATTACCTTTGATTTAAGATGCAATATGATGAAGCATATTCATCATATGAATTATAATTCATTAATTAATACTGATTCTGGTACTCTTGAGGCTTATTTTAATAATGATGTTAATTCTATTAATGAATTATTTACCAAAGGTATTGTTAATATCTTTACAGATTTATTTAAGATGATTGGTATTGTTATTACAATATTTATTTATAGTTGGATATTTGGATTTATTATTTTAGGTATTTTACCTTTATTAGTTTTATTTACATCCTTTGTAAGGAAAAGAATGATGAAATCCCAGCTTAAGACTAAAGCTTTTGAAGGAAATGTAAATAAAGTATTATTAGAAAATATTGAAAATATTGAACAAATTAAAATTGATAAAATAGAAGAATATTCTAAAGAAAAATATTCTTTAATATTGGATGGACATTTTAAAGCTGCTCAAGCTAGTAATTTTTATGATGCAATATTTTCTCCAATAATGATGATTATTAAAAATTTGGTAGTTGTTTCTATACTATTAATAAGTGGTATTAATCATAATATTTTTGGTATGAGTATTGGTATGATTATTTCTGCAATTTCATTAATCACAGATTTATTTACTCCAATAGAGGCATTAGGTATGGAAATTCAAACTATTCAAAAGAGCTTAGCATCTGTAAAAAGAATTAATGAATTTTTTAAAATACCTATTGATAATAAGAAAAATATAGACAATATAAATAATATCAATATTACATTAAATAATGTTAGCTTTGCTTATTCCGATAAAATAGTAATTGATGATTTTAATTTAAAAATTAATGAAGGAGAAAAAATAGTATTTTATGGACCATCTGGAGCTGGTAAATCTACATTAATGAAGCTACTAATGGGAATGGTTAAGCCTACAAGAGGAAATGTATTAATTGATAATTGTGAGGCATATGATTTATCTGATAATGTGAAAGCTAATTTATTTTCTATTGTTTATCAGGATCCCTTTTTTAGTGATGGAAGTATTTATGATGAAATAAGTCTTAAGGATAAAAATATTAGTAGAAAAATGGTTATGGATGCACTAAATAAAGTAGGATTAGATTATATTAAGGATATAGACATTCCCTTAATAAGTAATAATTATTCATCAGGAGAGCTTGCGTTATTTAATATTGCTAGAGTAATAGTAAGAAATAGTAAAATATTATTTTTAGATGAAATGAATTCAAAAATTGATCCTGTTACTGCAAAGCATATTATTGAATTAATAAATGAAATAGCAAAGGATAAAACAGTTATTTCTATTAATCATTATGGTAGTATTTTAGATAATGCTAGAATTATTAATGTTAATAAGAGATAAAATAATCCCTGTTCAGTCGAACAGGGATTATTTTATACTATAGTCTTTTTTATGAATTTTCCTTTTATTTTCTTAATTGGGCTTAAGGTTACAAAGGCATTAGGATCATATTTATCTATTATTTTTAATACATTTTCAACCTCATAGGTAGATACAACACAATATACTTCCGTTCTAGGGTGATGAGTATAAGCTCCCTCTGTATGAATGAGAGTACAGCCTCTTTTTAGGGTTTTCATTATATCTGCAGCAATTCCTTGACTGCAGTCTGAGAAAATATGTAATCCTGTATAGGTATAAGAGGTATGGATTTTATCTGTAACTAAGCTATTTAGAATCATTCTAACTATTGTAAATAACACTACAATCCAATTACCACCTTGAACAAATACACCACCTATTATTGATATTAAAATATTAAATATTAGTGTTATATTTCCTAATGAAATATTTTTATGTAGAGCTAGTGCTTGAGATATTACATCTATTCCACCAGTAGATACTCCGAATTTTAGGGCAAGACCTGCAGATACTCCTGAGATTAATCCTCCAAATATTGCAAGAGTTAATATACCACCATAGTTAGTTATACTACCATTTGTTGTTTCTATTGGAAGTGCTAATGCTAGAAAAGGACTCCAGCCTGTTTCCTCCAAAATACCAGTAGCTAGGGATTGAACTAGTATTGCGATTATTGAGTAGATTGCAAATCTTTTTGAGACAAATTTAAAGCCTATAATTGCGATAGGTATATTTACTAAAAATATTATTAAACCTAGATTCATAAACCAGCCACAATTAATTATTATTCCTTGGATTAATTGTGCAAGTCCTGTTGCTCCACCTGAATATAATTTAGCAGGAGAAAGGAATAATACAGTTGCGAAGGATAATAGTATATTTGATATTATTACTATTGATAATCTAAACATAATATCTGTTATTTCTTTTTTATTTAAGATGAATTTTTTCTTTTCATTATTTACTTTTTCCATATGCTATCTCCGATTCCTCAAATATTATATTACTTTTTTTTATGCTATTCAATAAATATCTATTTTTGTAGAAAAAAATAAATATTTTCTATTTCTATTCAATTGAATATTTCTTAATTATGCATTATAATTTTCTTAAATGGAGGAATTAGAAATATTATGAAATTTAGTGAATATAAATATGAAAGACCTAATTTTGAAAATGTTGCATCAAAAATAGAAGATTTAGCTAAAAAAATTGATAATAGTAAAAATATAGATGATATTAAGAAATATATTAATGAATGTAATACAATTAGAAGTGATTTTGATACTATGGCTACTTTAGTTAGTATTAGGCATTCAATTAATACTCTTGATGAATATTATGAAAAAGAAAATGATGTTTTTGATGAAAATTCTAATATTGTATATAGTAAAACTAATTTATTAGCTAAGGTATTAGTTAATCATCCTTTACGTAAGGAATTAGAAGCTATTTATGGAAGTCATTGGTTTAAATCAATGGAAGTATCCTTAAAAGCTTATGATGATTCAATTAGTGATTTATTAATTCAAGAAAGTAAGCTTGTTAGTGAATATAATAAAGTAATGGCTTCTGCTCAAATTGAATTTGATGGAAAACTAAATAATTTAAGTCAAATGAAGGTATATACCACATCTATTGATAGAAATACTAGATTTGAGGCAATGAAAAAGATTAATGAATTTATTGCATTAAATGAAGCTACAATAGATGATATTTATGATAGAATGGTTCATATAAGACATGAAATGGCTTTAAAGCTTGGTTTTAAGAGTTTTACTGAGCTTGGCTATTTACGTATGGGTAGAACAGATTATGATAGTAATGATGTAGCTAAATATAGAGAACAGGTTGTTAATTATTTAGTACCATTAGTTAATGAAATCATTATGGAAAATGCTAAAAATATAGGAATTGAGAATCCTAAATTTTATGATTTAGGATTAGAGTTTTTAGATGGAAATCCAACTCCAAAGGGTGATAAAAATCATTTAGTAAATGAAGCATTAAAAATGTATAGTGAAATGTCAGAAGAAACTAAAGAATTTTTCACTTATATGGTTGAAAATGATTTATTAGATTTAGAGACTAAAAAGGGTAAGCAAAATGGTGGTTATTGTACATATATAAATAAATATCATTCGCCATTTATTTTCTCTAATTTCAATGGAACCTCAGGAGATGTTGATGTATTAACTCATGAAGCAGGTCATGCCTTTATGGCATATATGGCTTCTAAGGAAATTGATAATCCTGATTTATTATGGCCTACTAGTGAGGCTTGTGAGATTCATTCTATGTCAATGGAATTTTTAGCATATCCTTGGATGGAAAAGTTCTTTAAAGAGGATACAAGAAAATATAAGATTTCACATACTAATCAGGCTTTAATATTTATTCCTTATGGATGCTGTGTAGATCATTTCCAGCATTTGGTATATGAAAATCCTAATGCTACAAAATTAGAACGTAAGGAAATGTGGAAAAAGTGCGAAAAGCTATATACTCCTTGGAGGGATATGGAAGGATTACCAATGTATGAGAAGGGTAATTTATGGTTCAATCAATTACATATATTCCAATGTCCTTTCTATTATATAGATTATACTTTAGCACAGGTTTGTGCATTAGAATTTTATGCTGATAGTATAATTGATAGAAAAAACACTTGGGATAGATATGTTAAGCTATGTAAGCTAGGCGGTTCTAAATCATTCGTTCAACTTATTGATTCAGTAGGCTTACATAATCCGTTTAAAGATGGTGGAATTGAATTTATTGTAAAGAAAATTGCTGAAATTAAAAAGAATTATTAGTTAGATTGGAGAAGTGATAATATTGAAAAACCTTGTTTATAACTTCAGAAAGAAAAAACGTCTCACTCAAGAGGATTTAGCAAGGCTTGTAGGAGTAACTAGACAAACTATTATTTCAATAGAACAAGGGAAATATATTGCCTCTTTACCCCTTGCATTAAAATTTGCAAAAATATTTGAAACTTCTGTTGAAGAAATATTTCAGCTTGAGGAGGGAGAATAATGGAATCATTTGAAAAGTTTCTTAAATTTACAAAGCTTAAGCTAATAATAATGAGTATATCGACATTAACACCAATTATTATTGTTGTTGTAATGAGTATTTTAGGTAATTATTTAATGAGTCTTCAAAATACTATATTTCAAGATATTTTAAAAACTGATATGATAGTATTTACATATCTATTATTAGTAGTATTTGAGGGTGTAATTATTTATAAGGTTGTTAGATATGCAAGAATAGTATTTAATAATGAATATGCAAATCAGGAATTTATTAAAAAGAATGATGAAAGAAATAGATTTATTAAAACTACCTCTAATAATTTAGTTACTAAGCTATTTATTTATGTATTAGTAGTAATTGCAATATTTGCAGCATTTACTAATAGAGTTTTATTTTATACATTATTAGCATTATTAGCTATTTATTTAATTATTTATATTGCAGTAAATATTCATTATTTTAGAAAGTATTAATAGGGAGATAATTATGGAATTTATTGAGGTATTAAAAGCAATACTATTTGGAATTATTGAGGGTATTACCGAATGGCTTCCTGTAAGTAGTACAGGACATATGATTATTTTAGAAAGCTTATTTGATGTTAAAAATTGTTATAGTGAAGCTTTTTGGAGTTTATTTTTAGTTGTTATTCAATTAGGAGCTATTTTAGCTGTTGTTATTTGCTTTTTTAATAAGCTAAATCCTTTTGGTGGTAAATCATTAATAGAACCAGAAAGAAAGAAAAATAAAGAAGAAAAAAAGAGAATTTGGATGTTGTGGGCTAAGGTAATTGTTGCATGCTTGCCTGCAGCAATAGTAGGATTAGTATTAGATGATATATTAGATAAATATTTATATAATTCAATTACTGTAGCTATCACCTTAATCATATATGGTGGATTATTTATTGGACTTGAAATATGGAATAAGAAAAGAAGCTTTAAGATTAATAATACTGATGAATTAACTTGGACTCATGCCTTATTAATTGGATGCTTTCAGCTATTAGCATTAATTCCTGGTACTTCTAGAAGTGGCGTTACTATTTTAGGTGCTATGTTATTACTATGTAATAGAGAGGTAGCTAGTGAGTTTTCATTCTTTTTATCTATTCCAGTAATGCTTGGGGCATCACTATTAAAGGTTGTTAAATTTTTAATAGAAGGTAATCCTATTGTTACAAATGAAGTGTTATTTTTATTAATTGGATGTGTTGTAGCATTTGGTGTAAGTATGCTTGTTATTAAATTCTTAATGGCATATATTAAAAAGCATGATTTTAAAGTATTTGGTTATTATAGAATTGTTCTTGGTATTTTATTAATTATATTATTCGCGACAGGCGTAATGATAGCTTAAGGAGGTAAGCATATGAGGCTCTTGAAATGTTTAAAAAATGATATGTATTTAGAGCTTCTATGCTTTTTCTTTTTTGTTTTAGCATTTACTCTAAATAATCCTTTAGATACATTTAATGGATTTTATAAAATATTTACCTCATCATCTATATTACTAACAGATTATGTATTTGTTGGTGGAATAGGAGCAGCTTTTTTAAATGTAGCTATCAATTTATTATTTAATATTATTTTAATTAAGATTTTGAAAATTGAGGTAAGTGGGCCTATTTTTGCTGGTATGATGATGATTGTAGGCTTTTCATTTTTTGGTAAGAATATATTTAATGGATTACCTATATATTTAGGGGTTTGGCTTTTTTCTAAAATGAAGAAAAAACCATTTCAAAATTATATTATTACATTATTATTTTCTAGTGGATTATCTCCTATTGTTAGTTATTCTATATTTGGATTTGGATTGCCATATTATTTTTCTATTCCTTTAGGAATAATTGTTGGAATAATTGTTGGTATTTTAATTCCTCAATTTGCTGCTCATACTATATCCTTTCATCAAGGATATAATCTATATAATACTGGCTTTGCATTAGGTATTATATCTTGTGTATTTTATGGAATGTTTTTATTATGTGGATTAAATGTAGAGGCAGTTAAGGAATATGATTCTACAAATCATTGGGTATTTTATTATATTTTAGGTGCCTTTATCTTAGGCTGTGTGATTCAAGCTAATATATTAGATCATAATGTATGGAAAAAGTATTATTCATTATTAAAATCTAGTGGTAGATTAATAACAGATTATATCAAGGATTATGGAAAAGAAGTTGTTTGGATAAATTATGCAATAAATGGAATATTTTTATTCTCATTATTATTAATTTTTCAAATACCTATTAATGGTATAATTTTTGGTAGTATTATTGCTGTTTTAGGCTGTAGTGGTTTTGGCTTACATATAAAGAATTATTTACCAGTATTTGTTGGTAATGTTTTAGCATTTGTTGTAAGAATGGCAGTAAGAGGGTCATTTTATATTGATATGAATCTTGATTTATCGATAATTGTTGCTATAATATTTGCAACAGGACTAGCACCTATTTGTGGTAAATATGGTATTTTTTATGGAGTATTAGTTGGATTTATTCATATTGCTGTAATTCCATTAATGATTAATTTACAAGGTGGTTTTGATTTATATAATAATGGATTATCTTGTGGTTTTGAGGCTGCGATTATTCAGGTGATGGCAGAAAATGTATTTGGTAAGGAGAGAAGACATGCGAAAAGGTCAAAAAATTTGTAAAATAATTAATGAAATAGCTTATTATTTAGTTGAAGAATATTCTAATCATTTTAATATAGAGGTTATTGATAATGAGGTAGGATTTTTAGTTAAATTCACTCTTGGATTATGTGAGGGTGAGGCTTTAGAGGACTTAAAGAATATTATTGATCCTTCAAGAGATCCTGCAATTGAAGAATATGGTTCATTCTTAGTAGGAGAAAGTGATGATTCTTATGATTTTGAATTATTAGGATCTATGGTTGATTTTTATAATGTATATTCTGATGATAAATATACTTATATAGAGGTGGGTATTAATGAATAAGAAGAGAATTATATATATAGGTATATTAGTTACTTGTATAGTTATATATTTTATATTTTTAGGATTAATATTAAATGCTAGTGAGCCTTTAGTTATTGATTATGGTATGAGAGATTTTTGTTATACTATTAGAGGAGAAAAGAATGGTTTTATTTATTGTTTCTTTAGAATTGTTACTGAATTCGGATATATTTATTTTACTGTAGGGCTTTTAGTTTTATCTATTTTCTTATTTAGATTAGATAATAGGTTCTTTTCTATTTTATTTGGAGTTATTTTAGCTACTTCACTTCAAATGGCATTTAAGGATATAGTTAATAGAGAAAGACCATTAGAAGAATTTAGATGGATGTATGAAAAATCTACAAGCTTTCCTTCTGGTCATTCAACTAATATTAGTATTATGTCTGTATTCTTTATTTATATTTTTTATGAAGCAAAATATAGTAAAAAGGTTAAGATAATTGGTATTTCTTCTATTTCTATTATTTGGGTTTTAGTTTTATTATCTAGAATGATATTAGGAGTTCATTATTTATCTGATGTTATTGCTGGAGCTATGCTTGGTAGTAGTGTAGGATTATTAAGTATTGGTATTCATATTTTATTTAATAAATATGAAATGCTAAATAAACCAGTAATATTTAAGAAAAAGAATAATTGGTTATTTTATGAAGAGGCTTAGATTATTATTTATTTTTATTATTATTTTTGTATTGATTTCTTGTGATAGTGTTACTATTTCTAGTCCTAATCCTTTTTTTGCATTAGATACTGTTATTTCTATTACATTCTATAATACACCTGATTATGAAAAGCATTATAAGGAAATAAAAAATATTTATTATGAGGTCAATGATGTAGCTTCTGATTTTCTTAATTCTAATTTAGATAGTGTTTACTATTTAAATGAAAATAGGACTATTATTGCTAGTAATACCTTAAAGGAATTGATAGAATATTCATTATTTTATTATAATGAAACTAAAGGAGCTTTTAATCCCTTTATTGGAAGATTAGCTCATCTATGGAAGGATTCTATTAAGAATAATTGTATTTTAGATATAGATGTAATAAATAATGAGCTTTCTATTATAAATAATACAAGTATTAGTATTGTTGGTAATAATATTAGTATTATTGGTGATGGTAATTTAGATTTAGGGGGTATAGCAAAAGGCTATGCAACTTTAAAGGCTAGTGAGTATTTAAAGGAAAATGGAATTGATAATTTTTTTATTAATGCTGGTAAGAGTAATATTTTATGTGGCAAAACACCATATGAATATTTTAGATTGGGATTAGATAAGCCTTATGGTAATGGATATTTTAAGGTATTTGATGCAAGTGAAATAGCTATTTGTACATCTAGTGGAGAAAATCAAAATGTATTAATCGAGGGAAATAGATATCATCATTTAATTAATCCTTTTTCTGGATATCCTAGTAATATTTATGATTCTGTTGTTGTTTTAGGTAATAATAGTATGGATTTAGATGTATATTCTACTGCTATTTCAATGATGGAATATGATGATGCAGTTAGATTTAGTGATGAACATAATATTGATTTAATATTATATAAAGATAATGAAATTATTTATGAGGGAAAGAATATTTATGAAAAGAAGAAATGATATTATTTTAATAATTAGTATTTTATTAATATCATTAATTCTTTTTTCTTTTTTTCTTTCAATAAAGCTAAAGGTAAGATTGCCTATATTTATCATAATGAAGAAATAATAATGAGACTTGACTTAAATATTGATAAAGAAGTTAAGGTTACAGGTGATATTTCAGATATGATTATTATTGTTAATGAAGGTAAAATTCATGTTGAATATAGTGGCTGTAGTAACCAAATATGTGTCAATGAGGGAGAAAAGGAATATGAAAATGAGGTAATTACTTGTTTACCTAATCATATTATTATTAAAATTTGTGAGGAATAATTATGGATTCTAGACTGAAAAGATGGGTTATTATAGCTATGCTTTTAGCTATGGCAATTGTTGTAAGCTATGTAGAATCCTTTATTCCAGTATTTATTCCTGGAGTAAAGCTTGGGCTTGCGAATGCTATCATTTTAATAATGCTTTTTGAATTCAAATGGTATGAAGCTTTTGTTGTTGATATTTTTAGAATATTAGTTGTAGCTTTTATTAGGGGTACTTTTTTAGCACCAGCATTCTTATTGAGTTTATCTGGTGGTATGTTATCATTTTTTATTATGTTTATTTTTTCAAGAATTAAGTTATTTTCTCCGATTGGAATTAGTGTATTAGGAAGTATTGGTCATGCATTAGGTCAAATATTAATGGCTATTATTATTTTAAGTAGCCAAGAAATATTATATTATTTGCCATTTACTTTAGGATTATCAGTATTAACAGGAATATTATCGGGAATGGTTGTTAGGGTATATTTAAAAAGAAGTATTACTTCAAAATTTATAAATTAATATAGTAAAGCGTTTTCTTAAATTAGTGTCGTTGACAAAATATGTGCAATTTAGTATATTAATAACGAGCAATGGAGCTCTAAATAATATATTAAACGAATGCAAGGTCGCAAAGATTTTTCTTTTTTGCGGCTTTTTTTTGTTTAAGAAGGAGAGAATTATGAAAGATATGTTATCTGTTTTTGGATCTAAAACCTTTGATACAAAAACTATGAAGAGAATGCTTAGAAAAGAAGTATTTGAGAGTCTTCAAAAAACAATTAACGAGGGCATGCCTTTAGATATGGCGATTGTTGATGAAGTAGCAGAGGCTGTAAAGGAATGGGCTTTAGAAAATGGTGCTACTCACTTTACTCATTGGTTTTTACCATTAACTGGTGTACCAGCTGAAAAGCATGACTCATTTTTAGATTTAGCTGGTAGTGAAATTATTTTAAAATTTAAAGGTAAGAATTTGTTAAGAGGAGAACCTGATGCCTCAAGCTTCCCTTCTGGAGGTTTACGTCAAACTTGTTCTGCTCGTGGATATACAATTTGGGATCCTTCTACCCCTATTTTCTTAAAAGAAGATTCAGGTCGTACTGTTGTTTGTATTCCTACAGTATTTTTAGGATATCATGGTGAGGCTTTAGATAGAAAGATTCCATTATTAAGAAGCTTAAATGCATTAGATATTCAAGGTAAAAGAGTATTAAAATTATTCGGTATTAATAATGTAAACAAGGTTTCATCTACTATTGGACCTGAACAAGAATATTTCTTAGTTGATCATGAGTTATATAAAAAAAGAGAAGATCTTGTTATGTGTGGTCGTACTTTATTTGGTAATGTACCTACTAAGAATCAACAAACTGAGGAGTGCTATTTCGCACCTATTTCTCCAAGAGTAGCAAGCTTCTTTAAGGCCATTAATGAGGAATTATGGAGTCTTGGTATTACTGCTAAGACTGACCATAATGAGGTTGCCCCATCTCAACATGAAACTGCACCTATTTATGCAGCATCTTCTGTTGGAGCTGATCAAAATATGATCCTTATGGATGCGTTAAGAAGAATGGCATTAAAAGAAAATATGATGGTATTATTCCATGAAAAGCCATATCAAGGTGTTAATGGTTCTGGTAAGCATAATAACTGGTCTATTACTACTGATACTGGTATTAATTTTACTGATCCTACTAATGAACCACATAAAAATTTATTATTCTTATTAACTCTTGCATGTATTGTTAAGGGTGTTGATGAAAATGCTGTATATTTAAGACTTGCTGCATCAGTACCTGGAAATGACTTCCGTTTAGGAGCAAATGAGGCACCTCCTGCAATTATTTCTATTTATTTAGGAGATCAATTAGAGGATATTGTTAATCAAATTATTGATCATGGCTTTGCAGATCACTCAATTCAAGGGCATTTAATTGATTTGGGTATTCCATCTATTGCGAAGGTTTATGCAGATAATACAGATAGAAATCGTACATCTCCGTTCGCATTTACTGGTAATAAATTTGAATTCCGTATGGTTGCCTCAAGTGCTTGTATTGCTGATTGTAATACTGCATTAAATACAATTGTAGCTAAGGAGTTTAAAGAAGCCTGTGATATATTAGAGAGTGCTTCTAATTTTGAAGAAGCAGCAATGACCTTTATTACTGAAACTCTTCGTAAGCATAAGAGAGTAATATTTAATGGTAATGGCTATTCTGATGAATGGGTTAAAGAAGCTGAAAAGAGAGGGCTTCCTAATGTCAAGACCTTCTGTGAGGCAGTTGAATCATTAGTGACTCCTAATACTATTAAGATGTTTAATGATATGCATGTATTAAGTGAAAGAGAGCTAAAATCTAGAGCAATAATTATGTATGAGTCATATATTAATGCTAAAGATATTGAGGCTAAAACAGCTTTAAATATGGTTAAGCAACAATATTTACCTGGAATTAGAACCTATATTGCTGATTTACTTGATCAAGCAGAAAAGGTTAGAATTTCTAGTAAGGGGGCTAATATAAAGGCTTATACTCAACCTTCTACTGAAGCTTTTGGTCTTTTAGAGGAGGCTACTGAGTGTGCTAGATGCCTTGAAAATGAGCTTGATAATGCATCTAAATATGAAGATACTAAAGATAAGGCATTTTTCTATAAGAATAGAATTGCTCCATTAATTGAAAAATTACGTGAACCTATTGATAAGCTTGAACTAATTGTTGATAAGGCATATTGGCCTGTACCAAGCTATTCAGATTTAATGTTTGAGGTATAATATTATATAAATGGAAATGGTTATTCATTTCCATTTTTTCCTTTATTTTTCTATTTAAGTATTGTATAATCTTCTTTGGGAAAGGTAAGGTAATATTATTATGAGTTATACTAAAGATGATATCAGACGTATTTGTAAAGAAGAAAATATTCGTTATATTCGTATGATGTTTACAGATATGATGGGTATGCTAAAAAATGTTGAGATTCCTGCTACTAGATTAGAGGATGCCTTAGATAATATGGTTATGTTTGATGGTTCTTCAATTGAGGGATTTGTTCGTATTTATGAGGCTGATATGTTCTTACATCCAGATTTAGATACTTTTTTAGTATTGAGCTGGGAAAATACTGCTTATGGAAATGTTGCAAGATTTATTTGTGATGTATATCGTCCTGGTAAAAATGGAGAGCACGTACCATTTGAAGGAGATCCACGTGGAGTATTAAAAAGAAATCTTCAGTACATGCGTAAGCTTGGATATAAAGCATTTAATTGTGGTATGGAGCCTGAATTCTTCTTATTTAAATTAAATGATAAGGGAGATCCTACTTTAGAATTTAATGATCATGGTGGTTATTTTGATTTGGCTCCAGTTGACTGTGCTGAAGATTGTAGAAGAGATATTGTATTAGAATTACAAAAGATTGGATTTACAATTGAGGCAGCACATCATGAGGTTTCTACTGGTCAGCATGAAATTAATTTTCAATTTAATTCAGCAGTAGAGGCTTGTGATAGTGTTCAAACCTTTAAGCTTGTTGTTAAAAATATTGCAAGAAGACATGGTCTTCATGCAACCTTTATGCCAAAGCCTGTTGAAGGTATTAATGGTAGTGGTATGCATGTTAATTGTTCATTATTAACTAATGATAATAAAAATGCTTTTTATGATGAGTCTACTAAGAATCAATTAAGTGAAGTAGCTAATAAATGGATTTCTGGTATTTTAGCTCATGCAAAGGGCTTCTGTTTAGTTACAAATCCAATAGTTAATTCTTATAAGAGAATTGTTCCTGGTTTTGAAGCTCCATGCTATATCTCTTGGAGTGACTCTAATCGTTCAACTATGATTCGAATCCCTGCTGCTCGTGGCAAAAAAACTCGTACTGAGGTTAGAAGTGTTGATGTTGCGGCAAATCCATATTTAGCAATAGCTGCAATATTACGTGCAGGATTAGATGGTATTGAGGGTAACTGTCCAATGGTTGAACCAATTTACGAAAATCTTTATGCTTTAGATGATGAGGGAAGAAGAGCTTTAGGTGTTGATTCACTTCCTTCTGATTTAAATGAAGCTATTAAGGCATTTAAGAATGATCCATTAATTTTAGATGCGATGGGTGAACATACAGTAACAAAGATGATTGAGGCTAAAACTATTGAATGGAATGAATATCGTCGTCATGTTTCTGAATGGGAAATTGAAAGATATATTAAGAGATATTAATCATTAAAAATCATACCTGTTTGGTATGATTTTTTAATTGTAGTAATAATTAGATAATTTTAATCATATATTTATAATGGTGATTTCATGGATGCCATTATAATTGAGCCTAAAAAATTATCTGGAAATGTTTCTATTTCAGGAAGTAAAAATGCCAGTCTTCCCATTATTTGTGCCTCATTATTGATTGATGAGGTATATTTAATCAATGTCCCTAAAATCAAGGATATAATGCTATTAATAGAAATATTAAAAAAATTAAATTGCATAGTCTATTTTAAAAGAAATTATTTATATATTAATAGCAAAAATATAAAATATAAACCATTATTTTTTGAAGAGGTTGAAAAAATAAGAGGCTCATATTATCTTATACCCATAATGCTATATTTATTTCATAAATGTGAAATAGCAATGCCTGGCGGATGCTCATTTGATAAAAGACCAATTGATATTCATTTAGAGCTATTTAATAATTTAGGCTATAAGGTTATTGAGAATAATAATATTATTTCTATTCTATTAAATGAAAAAATAGACAAATTAGAATATTGTCTTAAAGGATTAAGTGTAGGTGCATCTATTAATGCAATATTAATATCTATAGCCTTTGAATATATTGTGTTAGATGGTTTAAATATCGAACCTGAAGGCAGAGATTTAATTAATTTTTTAAGAGGAATAGGTTTTGATGTTATGTGTATAGGAAGAAGATGTATAACTAAAAAAACTATTCCTAATAAGTTAATATATCGTTATAAAATAATTCCTGATAGAATGGAAATGATGACCTTTATAGCTATGGGTCTTTTATGTGGTGAAATAACAATAAAAAATATTGATATTAATCAGATTAGATATCCATTAGATGTTTTGAAAAAATCAGAATATAATATTAGTGAAAAGAAAAATAAAATAGTAGTAAAAAGATCTAGAGGAAAAGCTTTTAATATAGAAGCATCAATTTATCCATTTATGCCTACAGATATGCAACCAATATTAGGAATATTATCAATGTTTAGTAGAGGAAATGGTTATATTTATGATAGTATTTATCCAAATAGAATTCAAATATATAAAGAATTGAATAGTATATTAGATATAAATATTATTGGAAATAAAGTCTATTATGTAGGAAATGATTATCATATAAATATTAATTCTATAGCAAGTGATTTACGAAATGCAGCAGGTTTATTTTTATATTCTTTAAGATGTGGTGGTACTATTTATAATTATAAAATAATAGAAAGAGGCTATGAGGATTTCTATAAAAAAATAAAAAAATTAGGAGCTAAATTTACAAGAGTTTCAAAAAAATAAAAAAAGTATTGTAAATACTATAATAATATGTTAGAATAACTTGGAAACTTTCTATGGCATTAGACCATGGCGGAAGGAGTGTAATGTAGACATGAAAAACGGAATTCATCCAAATTATAAGACAGTAACTGTTACTTGTACTACATGCGGTAGCACATTCGAATCAGGTTCAGTATTAGACGAGATTCGTGTTGATACTTGTTCAAATTGTCATCCATTCTTTACTGGTAAGCAAGTGTTTACTCAAGCAGATGGACGTGTTGAAAAGTTCAATAAGCGCTACGGCTTAAAGAAGTAATATGAAGAAATAAAAGCCCGTTTGGGCTTTTTTTTCTTTTAATGATGTGATATAATTCGTTATAGATTATTTGTTTACGAGGAGATTTATTATGGAATATAATGAGGGAAAAAAAGGTTGGGTTGAAGTAATAACTGGGCCTATGTTTGCAGGAAAGACTGAAGAGTTAATTAGAAGAGTAAAAAGAATGGAATTTGCTCATAAAAATTATTTAATATTTAAACCAACAATTGATAATAGATATTCACAAAGTGAAATAGTAAGTCACAATAAGAAATCATTAAAGGCAATTAGTATTTCACATGGAAGTGATATTAAAAGACATATTAAGCCTAATACTCAGGCAATAGTTATAGATGAAATTCAATTTTTTGATGATAGTATGCTTAAATATGTTATGGAATTTGCAAATTTAGGCTTGAGAGTTATTTGTGCAGGACTAGATACAGATTTTAGAGGTGAACCATTTGGTGTTATTGGGCAAATAATGGCTGTAGCAGAGGAGGTTACTAAGCTTACTGCTATATGTAATGTTTGTGGTGAGCTAGCAACTAAAACTCAAAGAATTATTGATGGAAAACCAGCTTATTATAATGATCCTCAGATTTTAGTAGGGGCAAATGACTCATATGAGGCTAGATGTAGAAGCTGTCATATAGTATTATTTGGAAATGAAAAGTAATGAATATTATATAAAAGAAGCATTAAAAGAAGCTCAAAAAGCATATTTAATTGATGAAGTTCCTGTAGGTTGTGTTATAGTACATAATGATAAAATAATAGCTAGAGGCTATAACAAAAGAGAAACTTTAAATTCTAGTTTAGCTCATGCAGAAATTATTGCAATAAAAAAAGCCTGTAAGAAGCTAAATTCTTGGAGGCTTGAGGATTGTATTATGTATATTACTCTTGAACCATGTTTAATGTGTGCTGGTGCTATTATTCAATCAAGAATTCCTAAAGTATATTATGGAGCTTATGATTACCGTTTTGGAGCTCATATAAGTAAGACTAATTTATTTGATTTACAATTAAACCATACTGTAAAAATAAATGGTGGAATATTAGAAGAAGAATGTAAAAATTTAATTAGTCAATTTTTTAAGGAGCTTAGAGTAAAAAAACTTGAAAATAATGATTAAGTATGGTAGAATCACAATTGTCCTCAATCAAGCATTTGTGGTGAACCAGGTCAGGATCGGAAGGTAGCAGCCTTAAGCTTATAGATGTTGTGGTTGGGGCGCTTGAATAAAAATTTAAGGAGACGCTTGTCTCCTTTTTTTATCGCTTAGGAAATTGTATGTAACTTCCTAATTTACCATATATAACAGGAAAAATCCTAGGCATTAGGATTTTTTTTTTGACTAGGATAGATGTTTTATAATATTATTTTTCATATATTATTTCTTATATTTATATTT
>JBGVLG010000033.1:0-6957 GCA_045124155.1 Anaeroplasma sp. | reverse complement strand
TAAACTTGATGAGGCTCAGATTAAAAAATATAATGATTTACATAGTAAAGAAGTTCAGATTATGAAGGAACGTGAAAAACAAAAAGATGAACGCAGAGCGTTCACATCAAAAGTGAGATTAGAAGCAAGATGGGAACATTTATTGGAAACAATAGCAGATGGCATGGAAAATTTTGATACAAAAAAATTTTTAGATAAATATATTACAAATTATGAATGTCCAGAAGATAATGAAGCATTATTAATGATTTCAGATACACATATTGGAATGACAGTAGATAATAAATTGAATAAATATAATAAAGAAATTTGTATTGAACGATTTAATGAATTAGTAAAGCAAACAATTAATAATTGCAAAAGAAATAGTGTGTCTAAATTAAATATTGTTTTTGGTGGAGATATTATTGAAGGTATTATTAATACAAGTGGTCGAGTTCAACAAAATGAAGATGTAGTTCAACAAATATTTACAGCAAGCGAATTATTAACTGAGTTATTAATTAAATTAAGTTTAACAGTTCCTAAAATTAGAGTTTGGAGCGTTAATGGTAATCATGCTAGAATGAGTAAAGATGTTAAAGAAGCTATTAACGGGGAGTCATTTGAGTCAATGATTTATGAATATGTAAAATTAAGAGTAGAAAATATTAAATATAAAGAAAAAATTGGGTGGAATATTAAATTTAATGATAATGATTATCCAGATTTAGCTATTGTAGAAATCGAAAATTGTGATAAAACGGTAGCGGTTGCTCATGGTACTAAAGACAGAAATGCTAAAAACAATGTTTCACGAATTAATCAATTCCTAGATATTAATATTGATTATTATTTTATGGGACACCTTCATAATTCTCATCATCAAAATAATTGCTATGTTAATGGTTGTCTCGCAGGGTCGAATGAATACGCTCAAAATCAACGATATAATAATGAGCCAATTCAAATCATGATGATATTTTTTGAAAACGGCTCTACCTCGCTGTGTGAGATGAATTTAAGATAAAAGATAGAATATAATTCTATCTTTTTTTATAATCTAATTAGATATGATTATATTAGAGGAGAGATAAAAATGTCTTATACATTTAAACAAAATCTAGTTTCAAGTAATAAATATTCTATTAAGTGTCCTTATACAATGACACCAAAATACGTTGTTTGTCACAATACTTCTAATTCAGCGTCAGCAAAAAATGAAATTAATTATATGATTAGTAATAATAATCAAGTATCATATCATATTGCAGTAGACGATAAAGAGGCAATTCAAGGATTGCCATTAAATAGAAATGCATGGCACGCAGGCGATGGAGGTAAAGGACAAGGTAATCGTTATGGTATTGGAGTAGAAATTTGTTATTCAACTAAATATGATGGAAATGAATATACACAGGCTGAAGAAAATGCAGTATATGTTATTGCAAGATTATTAAATCAATTTGGATTAGGAATTGAAGCATTAAAACAACATCATGATTTTGCAAATAAGAACTGTCCGCATCGTCTGAGAGATGAAGGACGTTGGGAAGGATTTAAAGGACGTGTCCAATATGTTTTAGGAGAAATTAAAGCAGGAAGATGTGCTAGTGCTTTATCTAGTGGTACAACATCAACAACCGCTACAAAACAAACACAGAGTGTGTCTAAGGTGGAAACTATAAAAGGAGAATGGAAAATCAAAATATTGCAAAATACTAATTTATGGAATGATACAAGTTATAAAACAGTAGGAGGACACGTAAAAAAAGATCAAGTGTTATATGTAACAGAAATTACAAAAGATTATAATTTCTTTGTTTATCAAGGAAAATATTTAGTTAATTCTAACACATATAATTATGTGACAAATATGTATGATAAACCATTAGGAAAAATTCAAGTAAAACAAGATTGCAATACATGGTCTTATGCTAATTTTAATAAGGTTGTAGGAAGACTTAACGCTTGGGATATTAAAGAATATGCAGATTATAAAGATGGATTCTATCATGTTCCATATATTGGTTATGTTCATGAATCAATGGTAAACAAAAAATTAAAATTAACAGACGCATTAGTTACTAATTAAATGGTTTATTTTTAGATATTTGAAAGGATGTGAATAATACATGAAACGTAAATGCGGAGGAAAAAAATCTGGTAAAAAAGGTGGAAAATGCTAATTAGTATTTTCTTCTTTATTTTATGTAAAATGTTTGGGGTTGATGATATGCACAATTTTATAAAAATTAAAATATATAAAGAAAATATATATACTGGTAAAGTTTTAATTGGACGTATACATTTTTTTAATAATGAAGATTTTCATAATAATTTAAAAAAAGAATTGTTATATTTAGAAAAAGAATATGGAAATATTTCATATGAATAGGAGATGATAATATATGATAGAAACTTTAATAAGTGCTATAGTTATTAGTGTTGTTGTTCAATGTATAGTATAGGCAATTAAAAAATGTATTAAAATAGAAAGTGGATATTCATTATTTAATAGAATTAATATTAAAGTATTATTATCTATAATATTATCTATTTTATTATGTATATTAGGACACATTGATATTTTAGGATTATTAGGAATAACATTATTAATTCCAGTCATTGGTGAAATAGTTACAGGTATTATATGTTCTAGTGGTGCGAATGTAATTCGAGATCTAGTAAAACAAATTGAACAAGCAAAAAGTGGAGAAGTAGTAGAGGAAGAGGAATAATAAATCTTCTTCTTTTTTTTATTTTGGGCGTAAATAGTAATATAATATTTAATATTGCATATAATTTAATATAAAGATAAACAAAGGAGATTGATAATATGAATTGGTTAGAAAGTAAAGAAAGTTTAATTAATCAGCTATTAAAATTAAAAGAATTACTAAGATTAGAAAAAGACGAGGCATTATTATGGCATGAGGTTGTAGAAAAAATTGGATATGATGCAGAGGAAAATTATATATTAGCAAAAGCATTATATTTATTATCTGATGAGATAACATTATACGATTATCAAGAAATTGATAGTCTGATTGAAACAGTAAGAAATATTAATTGTTAATAGATGAGAACGTGCGTTCTCATTTTTTTATTTTATAGAATATATTTAGTCTTATCCTTTATATATTAATAAAGGAGTTGATAAAATGGAAGATAAATGCAAGCTTGTTCGTGAAAAGATTTTAAATGATGTTAAAAAAGAAATTAAAGAATTAGGAACAACGCCAACGTTAGCAGTTATTAATTGCTCAGATGATGAAGCTAGTAAGATTTATATTAGAAATAAATTATATACCTGCAATAGCGTAGGAATCAAAACAGAATTTGTTAAATTAGAACCACAAGAAACAGATTTAGATAAATTGATTAGTGTTATTTTGGATTGTAATACAAAATATAACGGTGTCATGCTTCAATTACCACTTGATGAAAAGTTTAAAGGAAAAGAAAATATGTTATTAAATTTAGTAGATAGTAAATGTGATATCGACGGATTAACAGATGTAAATAAACTAAAATTAATGAATAAAGAAGATTGTCTAGTGCCTTGCACAGCTTTAGCAGTATTTAAAATTATTGAGCATGAATTAGGTACTACGGATTTTAGTGGTAAAAGAGTTTGTATTGTGAATAGATCAGAATTAATTGGAAAACCATTAATATATTTACTGTTAAATCATAATGCTACTCCTACTATTTGTCATTCTAAAACAGCTAAAAATATTAATGATTATCTATATAATAATGAACACGATATTGTTATAACAGGAATTGGTAATCATTTTATTAAAGAACAGACAATGTGGAAAACATTAATTATTGACTGTGGACTTACTAGAGGATATGACAATAAATTACTTCGTGATGTAATTAGATGTGAATGTTGTTTTGGACATAAAAATACTTATTATGGAAAAGTTGGCGTCGTCACTTGTGCTTGTGTAGCTTATAATACTTTAAAAGCATATAAATTACAAAATGGACTAGATTAATTCTAGTCCTTTTTTATTATATTTATAAAAATATATTGCAAAATAGGCAATAATAACATATTATAAAATATGAAAACAAGACATATATAGATATACGTTATTTATATTGAAACAACATAAAAATAAAAATCGAATAAAATAACTTATTGAACGGAGTGGGCGTAGTGAAATATAGTTATTTTTTTTCAAAATTGATTTACAATTTATTTCAAGATTGGAAAGTTCAGTATATTGAGGATATATTATCATGTGAGGTGATGAATGGAAAAGGAATATATTATCCGAAGTTTATTAGTTATCTTGTAAAAAGTTCAATAGACGAAACAAAAATAGAAAAATTAGAGGCGACAATAAAGAAACATATTGAAATTAAATATGATAATTTTAATTATATAATAAAGGTTTATCATGATAAACTTCCCATAATTTGTAATTATGAATTTCATGAAACAAAAGATATTATATTAGGAAAAACATATGATGGATTAGCACGAATAAAAATCAATAATGAGTTCAATAATGCTATTATTGTTGGAGCATCTGGGAGTGGCAAATCATGTTTGGCTCAGGTAATAATTAAAAATCTAATAGATAATAATGTTGAATGTTGGATATGTGATAATAAAGGATCATGGGATTATCAAAAATTTAATACTGATATAGGATTAAATATAAAAGATTTTAAAAATATGCTAAATAGATTTGAAGATGAAGTTGAACGCAGACTAAAAGAAAATAAAAAACATAAACCTTTAATGTTTTTTATAGACGAAATATTTCCAATAAGCTGTCTTGAGGCAAAACAAAGAAAAGCAATTATGAATCAATTATCATTAGTTATGAGTCGTTGTCGAAGTGCAAATGCTCATATATGTTTGATAACACAAAGATGTACGACGGATATTATTGATAGCAGAATTATGGCAAACATTTCTAATAGGATATGCTTACAGACAAGCAGTAAACAAGAAAGTATTAATGTTTTATCAGACGACAAAGCGTTTTTTATAAACATTGTAGGTAGAGGAATATTGAGTATTAATGGTAAACAAACTGAATTTCAATCTTTTTATTTAGGAGGGGAATCTTATGATAACTGATAGAGATAAAAAGTTTTATAATTATTTAATTCGTACTAGACTACCTATAAATATCAATGATGTAGCTGATATGTTTTATCCAAGTCCAACAGGAAATAAACGTAGTAGTATAACGATAGCACAAAGAAGATGTAGAGAACTCAAAAAATTACAATATATTGAAGTTAGTAATCGTAGTTTTGGGAATTGCAATTATTATTATGTCGGACAGAAACCAAATGAACGACAATTACGACACAAGTTATTAATATCTCATGTTATAGCAACCATTACTTCTAACGGGTTTATTATTACAGAATTGGAAGTAGAAAAACAAATTATGAACGGTGAAATAAGATGTGATGTATTCGCAACGTTAGAATATAATGGAACAAAAAGAACAATGATAATTGAAGTTGATTTAACAAAAGAATTTAATGTAGACGGATACTCAAGATTAATAAGACGTGTTCAAGACGGAATGATTAGTTTTAAATATCCATTAATGATTGTATCTGTTTGTGATTTTAAGATTGAATCTGATATTAAAAAATATATAATAACTTGCAAAACAGATTTGAGCGACTTTAATAAATTTATTTGGCATTTTGTTAAATAAATGGTATCTTTTGATATATTAGTGCATATATTATAATGTAAGGAAGTTGTTGAAAAGCCGATGGCCGGGAGCACAGCAACAGAAATCAAACGGAGAGCCAAGCGGACGTAACTCAAAAATGACTGAGCGAACCGCCTAGACAAAATCGGGGTTGGTCACCCCATTTTTTTATTTTTATAGAATATTATTTTTGAGTTGAGAATATAATAAAGATATAAAAATTAAGGAGTGATGATAAATGGTAAATGGTTTTCATGGAGATACTGAATTAAATTTCAATATTAAATATCTTGATGAGACAGTTCCAGATTTAGAAACGTTTGACGGAAATTGGGTAGATGTAAGATCTATTGAGGTAAAAGTTATTCATCCAGATGGAACATCTGAAACATATAAAAGCAAAGAGTTTGAAACAGTAGAATATAAAAAAGATGATGTGCTTTTCGTAAACTTTGGTTTTGCATTAGATTTGACTGATACAGAAACTGGAGAACAATACGTAGCCAATATTTATCCACGTTCAAGTTTATTTAAAAACTTTGGATTAATTCTTACTAATAGCGTAGGCTGCATTGATTATTCATATCGAGGGAATAATGATTATTATAAAGGAATGTTTTTAGCATTACGTGATGGTGTCGTTCATAAAGGAGATAGATTAGCACAGTTTCAAGTAAAAAAACCGCAGCCAAAATTATCATTTAATCGTGTAGATGATTTAGGAAATCCAGACAGAGGAGGTTACGGAAGTACAAACAATAGAGGGTGATATACAATGAATGAGAGATGGCACAGGATAGATGGTTATGATTATTTTGTTAGTGAACATGGAGAAATAATGAATAAAGATGGAAAAATTAGAAAACTGCAAATTGATAAAGATGGTTATAGACGTATTGGATTGTGGAAAAATGGAAATGTTAAATGTTTTTTAGTTCATAGATTAGTTGCGACATATTTTATTCCTAATCCGAATAATAAATCACAAGTTGATCATATTATACCTGTTTCTGACGGAGGAACAGACGATGTATTAAATTTAAGATGGGTTACTGATGAGGAAAATAAAAATAATCCTAATTCATTAAAGAAAAAATTTGGAGAAAATAATTCGTTTTATGGTAAGCATCATTCTGAAGAAACTAAACAAAAAATGTATGATTGCCAAGATGAAAAAATAAAAGATATAGTAATGATAAATACAATAACAGGAGATATAAAAGAATATCATGGTATAAATAAATGCATTAGAGAAAATAAATTCGATGAA